>JAPOYQ010000875.1 GCA_026706505.1 Gemmatimonadota bacterium | reverse complement strand
CTTGGCAGGAAGACCTGCCATTGCGCGGTTTTAAATTTCGCTTCATGGAATTTTTGTGCTTTGCCCGCGACGATATTCCCGACGCGCTGATTCAGTGGGTCCAGTCTCCCTTTTCGGCGGGAGGGCTGCAGGATGTGCAGGATCGCCTGATAGCCCAGAATACGATGATCAACACTTCGTACCTCGATTTCGCTATTCATCGTCTGCGGCCGCTGAACGTGTCTGGTAAAGTCAAATGGGACCATTACTTTCAGCGCGAGAATCAGTCCCAAGAAAAGCGCAACGAGAGTTTCTTAGGTGTCATACTGAGAGCTGAATACTTCTACGAGCCGTTCGCGGGAATCACTATTTCGCCGAAGTGGAAGCAGCAGTACGCTCGCCAAGTTCCGACGGATCCCTTGGCGCTGCAACGCAATGAGCTGTCAGAGATTTTTTTCTTAATCGGGACGTATGATCTCATCCCTGGGCAGCTTATCTCGGAGTCGGGAATCGAGTGGGAAGTCTTTAGGAATCTGCGACAAGAGCCCGATCCGCTGCCTCCGGCCTTTATCGAGGATTTTACTACCCTAACCTTGGCCACTCAGTTTACCAATAACTCCGAGTATCAGGGGTATGCACTGTCCACCAAGGTCGGTGTGCGCTGGCAACGCCGGGCGTTGCAACAAGGCGATGAAACCAATTTCCTCACGTTTGTAACCATCTTCGCCGGATTGCGCTAATAGGGCGATGGGCAGGACCCGTCCATCTGTTCTCTTGGGGACCGCGCTGGCTATGCTTGTCGCGTGTGAGCGTCTCCCCACGACCAAGACCGACTATCAAATGTGGCTGGAGCGGCATCCGCAGGATGGCGAAGCCCATTGGCAACTGGCCGACCTACTCTTGCGCGAGCGCGACTACCAAGGGGCAGAGCACCACTACCGCACGGCTCTGAGCATCAATTCGATGACTGCGGACGCTTGGGTCGGGCTGGGAAATATCTCCTGCAAACAGGGCCTATACGAGCAGGCCGAAAGCCATTTTCGCAACGCCCTCTCGCTGGACGATGAGCACGTGGGTGCGTTGTGTAGCTTGGCCAGTTTGGCCTTGGAACAAGAGGAATACGCCCACAGTCGCGATTTGTATCGACAGGCGCTGGCACTCGATCCAGAAAACGCTGGGGCGTTCTACAATCTCGGCTTGGCTTACATCAAGCTTAAGGCTTACTACGAGGCGATTACAGCCCTGCGGCAGACCACTCGCATTGATACGGGGTACGGTTTGGCATTTTACGCCCTAGGCCAGATCTACGCCGAGCGTCTCGGCGAGTACCAAGAAGGCATCGCGGCGTTTAGGCGGGCAGTGGTGCTGAGAGCGGACTGGCCTAGCGCGCGGATAGGCCTAGGCCACGCCCTGCTGCAAGCTGGCCAAGTAGATGCGGCCACAACGGCTTTTGGCGAGGCCCTCGCCCTCGACCCGAGCGCGGCCCAAGCCCATGTAGGGTTGGGGTTGGCCGAAGAGCGACGGGGTGGCGAGACGCTCGCCGAGGCGCATTATCTGCGCGCCATCTCCTTGGATCCGGTGCGGGCGCGGACCTATTTCAAGTTAGGTACGCTCTGCGTCAGACAGGGAAGAAAAGAGGAAGCCCAACAATACTTGAACCGCTTTGAAGAGCTGGCACCCCATGCTGACGATCTAGCTCAACTCAGAGACCGACTGCGGCGAGAGCCGGATAACGCGCTGGCCCATTACGCCTTGGCAGGAATTTACGCCAAACTGAATATGCACTCCTTGGCAATCAGTGCCCTGAGAAGCTGTCTCGCTGTGCGGCCGGATTACGCGCCCGCTTACAACAATCTCGGCAACGCGTATCTGCGCATGGGAGATACAGGGGAAGCCATTGCGATGTACGAAGTCGCCGTCCGCATTGATACGGCGTACGCACTGGCCTACAACAATTTGGGGAGTGCCCAGCTACTCAATGGCCAACTGCACGAGGCTCTGGCGTGCTACCAACGCGCGCTGCGGATTCGCCCGGACTATGCCGATGCGTATTACGGGCTGGCTATGGTCTATAGGGAACAGGGGCTGCACGCTGAGGCGGGGGAGGCCATTGCCCGGTATGAACAAATCGCCGCGGCGGATGAGCAGTAAATGGACGGTGTTCGCTTTGCGTGTAAGGGCCGGAATGACTATGCTTAAAAGCCGGGCGGTTAGCTCAGTTGGTCAGAGCGCCTGCCTTACAAGCAGGATGTCCCCAGTTCGAGTCTGGGATCGCCCACCACTCTACAAGCTCCTGAGCAATCAGGGGCTTTTTTTATAGAGCTTTGCCCAAGCGATGATCTGACTTCTACAGGAGCTATACCCATGCCCAATCGCCCCAATATCCTCTTTCTCCTCAGCGATGAACACAGTTTTCGCTTCCTCTCGGCTCGCTCTCCGGAGCGTGGCGGCGAACCCTGCCGCACTCCAACGCTTGACCGCCTCATCCAGCAGGGCGTCCACTTCGAAACCGCCTATTGTCAGATGCCCCTGTGCACGCCCAGCCGCATGTCGATGCTGTCCGGCCGACACTCGCATCGCTGCCCGGTCCTGTGGCCCGACACCCCTACCTTTGCTTCGCACTTGGGGCAGCACGGCTACGCCACGGCTGCCGTCGGCAAGATGCACCTGCAAGGCTCCCGTCAGTACGCCGGCTTCGGGGCCCGCCCCTATGGCGACTTTGACGCGCCCTCGCCAGGCCATCAGAAAGACCCACTTTTTCTGCCTGGGGTCCAGGATCACATCTTCATGCCCTCCATCATTGAGGATGCCGGTCTCAGCGATATCCCCGAATCCCTGCTCCAGGAGCAGTTCGTCGTGCGCGAGGCCACGGCGTGGCTGCGCGAACACCGCCACGCCTATCCGGACCAGCCCTGGTTGA
>JAPOYQ010000185.1 GCA_026706505.1 Gemmatimonadota bacterium | reverse complement strand
GATTTCCGGCGCGGGAAATCCCGCCGGACAATCCCCTAACCATCGAGGGCATCGCCCTCGGCGAGCGGCTCTTTGCCGACCCCATCCTCTCCGTCGATAGCACCATAGCCTGTGCCTCGTGCCACCTGTCCGCCCACGCCTTCTCCGATCCACGGCCCTTTAGCCAAGGCGTCGGCGGCGTCACCAGCCGCCACTCCATGCCGCTTTTTAACTTGCTCTGGAGTCGGTCCTTTTTCTGGGATGGACGCGCCGCCAGCCTCGAAGATCAAGCCCTCGAACCCGTGCAGAAGCCCGTGGAAATGGGCGAGGACTGGGACCGCGTAATAGCCAAACTAGAACAGCACCCCGAATATCCCACGCTCTTCGCCCGGGCCTTTGGCGACGTGCCGCTTGACCGACGACGCGTCGTCCAAGCCATCGCCCAATTCGAGCGCACCCTCATTTCGGCGGACAGCAAATACGACCGCTGGCTAGCCGGTCAAGCGGAGTTTACCCCAGAAGAGGAACGGGGTTTCATCCTCTTTCACAACGAAGAGGGCGACTGCTTCCACTGCCACGTCGCACCGCTTTTCACCAACAACGAGTTCCACAACAATGGGCTGGACCTCGATCCCCCGGATGAGGGGTTGGCCGCGCTCACCGGGAAACGTCTCGACCGCGGCAAATTCAAGACGCCGACCCTGCGCAACGTAGAGTACACCGCGCCTTACATGCACGACGGCCGCTTTCAGACCTTAGAGGAAGTCGTCGAGCACTACGACTCCGGTTTTCACCGCACGATCCTCACTGACCCACTGTTGCTCGTCCGGCCCAACCTCGACCTCGACCCAGCCGACAAACGCGCCATAGTGGCCTTTTTGAAAACCCTTTCCGACCCTCAATTACAGGCCCCGTGACGCGCTTATGTATTTGTTTCTTCTATCATTTACTTTTTTCTTGATTAAGTCCCAGAATTTCGTATAATACAAGCACTTATGCACAAAATCAGAGCCAATTTAGTTCCTCATCTAGAGAGGTTTTAGTGGCCACGATAACCAAAAAGGACCTAGCGCGGTCGGTGGCCGACACGCTCGGCTGCAAAAACAACCTGACTTTGCAAATGGTCGATAGCCTCTTTGAGGCCATGCGCGAAACGCTTATCGAGGGCAATCGCATTGAAATCAGAGGCTTCGGCGTCCTCGAAGTCAAAGACACCAAGCCCAAGCCCGCTGCGCGCAACCCGCGCACCGGCGAGGTCGTGTACGTGCCCGCCCGCCGCAAGACGCACTTCAAGCCGGGCAAACAGCTCAAAGAAGCCCTGCACGACACCCGCTCCGCCGCCGACCAAGCAGCGCCAGACCCCGGCGGCTCTTGGTCTCCCTAATATCGTTGGAAATTCATCCCGAAAAATTAAAAGCCGGCTCCTTACGAGTCGGCTTTTATTGTGTCTGCGTTGGCCTGGCGCTGCTGCTAGCTTCCGGCGTCCGCGCCGAACAACGCCTGCACATCGGCGCGGACCCGCGCATCGAACTGCTCATTGCGGTCCAACTCCTCAGCCAGTATCGCTATCTGACGCCCTATCGAGTGGATTACGCGGAGGATCTCGTCACCCACTTCTCGCGCTATCCGCCCCAGCAGGTCGTCGCCCTTTTTCGCAGCTTGAGCTTGGACACGGGATGGTCCGATGCCTACCCAACCGCTATGCTCTACCTGTCCGACCCACCCGTATTAGAACCAACCCAACCCATTCCTCCCCATATCTATCGCGCCTTCCGCGGCGAGGAAAACTTTACGCGCTTCGTCCACGCCTTGCGCCACTTTGCGCGCCAGACCCAATTCAACCACTTCTTCATCCGCAGCCAAAAGCTCTATCAGCTCCTCGAGGCACGCCTCCGCGAGGAACTGGCTGGTGCCGATCCCACCGGCGAAGTCGAGGCCTATTTCGGCACCCGCCAAATCAGCTACCACCTCATCCTCAGCCCACTCTTGCACCACGGTGGGTTTGGCCCGCACATCGGTCCCCATAGAGGGCCGTACGATGTCTATACGCTGCTCGGCCCCACAGACGCCACGCGCGGCCTACCCGAATACGGCCCCCGCGATCAGCTTTTGCAGATTATATGGCACGAATTCAGCCACGCCTTCGTCAATCCCCTCAGCGAGGAGTACTATCCAGTGCTGAGGCCCCACGCCGATCTGTTCGCCCCGCTGGCCGAACAGATGATCAGCATCGGCTACACGCACTGGTTCGACTGCGCCAATGAACACCTCATCCGCGCCATCACCGCGCGCCTTGCCCACCACCACCTCGGCGCAGAAGCAGGTCGCCGGGCCCTGCGCGAAGAATCCGGGCGCGGCTTCCGCTATATCCACGCCGTCGCTCGCCGCCTCGAAGAATACGAATCCCAGCGCGACCGCTATCCGACCTTCGCCGCCTTCTTCCCCCACTTAATCTCCGTCTTTGCCGAGCTTACTCCCCAGACTTTAGCGCACTAGCCGCCGGAAGAGATCCTCCTGAGGCGGTACTTCGAGCAGTTCGTCCAAGGTCCCGCGCTCTAGCCCTTCAGCAATAACGGCAAAACTCTCCCGCACCACGGCTGCGGTCTGCTCGACCTCGGACTCGCCGTGGGCGCAATTGAACATGAACCCAGTCGCCAAGATCACGCCACGGCGGGCGTTTTCCTGGATGAATAGCGTGTGGACTTTGGCGGTCGTCGCGGCATCTTCCGCGCCCAAGCGGATGCGAGGATGCGCAGCCACCCCTTCGCAGCTAGCGTCGAGCCCAACGGCAGCCGCGGCCGCGTCAATCTGCTCCTTAAAGAAGGTGCCAATGCGCTGGAAATGGCCCACGGCGTCGCGGCGCTCCAACTCGCGCAAGGTCGCTAGCGAAGCCACCACGCCGATGTTGTCGTCCCAATAGGCAC
>JAPOYQ010000471.1 GCA_026706505.1 Gemmatimonadota bacterium | reverse complement strand
ACCAGCCAGCACGGAGCGCACTGTATCCACGTTGCCGGTCGCATAAAAATCGTTCATGGCCCAAACGTAGAGCTGATCCCAGTTGAGCCGTTCCTCGCCGAGGGAATACACTTCTTGGCGGCTAGCGGCCAAGGTTTGCTCCCCAGTCCCCCACAGCCGCTCCCAATCTTCGCCCACGGTTGTAAAGCGCCCGCGCGGCTCGACAACTACGCGCCGCTCCACCAGCGCGACACTGTCTATTTCCATGTCTTCTGGACACGATCCGATCCGCACCACTAGGTAGCGGCACGTCGCCAATTGCGGCGCGGTCCACTCCTGCAATCCGTCGCAGCACACGTAGCGCAAGCGCGATTCCACCGTGCCCAACGCTCGCGCAAAACTTAGATCAATCACTGCGCTGGCCTTGCCCCGCAGCCGCAGATGGGGGAATCCGCAGAGCAACCGCCCGAAGTCCAAAACTATATACGCAGCCCGGGCTGCGTCTGTTGCCTGCACCAAGGAGTAGGTTTTGCCGCCTGTCAGGAACGCTTCCCGTCGCACGCATTTGGCAGTCTGCATGGTCTCGGGGAAAGCAACCCATTCGAGCGCACCTTCGCTAGCTACCTCGCCAAAAGCCGCCACCTCCCGCGCCCACGCCATGCTCTCCACCGTGGGCAACGGCGACCAATCCCTCGGCTCGGCTCCGTCCACTACAGCCGCTTCCCGCCATCCCGCGAACTGCCCTTTGGTCCACTCAGCCGGTGCCAGCACGGCTACATAGCTAGCCGGACCCCAAGCATCGGCCGGCTGCACCTGCCAAGGCGCGCCCGTGTACAGCACCTGCTCGGCCCCATCGCTGCGCTCGATCTTTCCCTCGGCGCGAAACCAGTCCGCTGCGCCGCAGCCTAGGGCAAAGACCAACAGCACATTTTCGCCCTCCCGCAGCGCAGCGTCCAACGCGAACTGCTCCCACATGGCCACTTCGGCCACCGCTGGCCCCAACCCCCTGCCCACTCGCTCGCCGTTCAAATACACCTCGTACGGCCCACTCGCAGCACAGCGCAGCAACCCTTTGGCTGCTGCGCTGCTCAGGTGGAATTCGAGACGGATATATACGGCCAGAGCGGCCGGATGCCATATAGCTTGCGAGCGCATACTCAATTTACGGGCATCCGCATCCCTATCAGCCGCGGCCCCCGCTCTCCCAGCACCCGCATCATAAACGCGGCCCCCGGCTTAATTTCTTCCAATACGTCTTCATAATCTTCCACATTTTCCACCACGGTTTCCGCCTGTTTGTATTTGATCGCCTGAATGAGTTCCCCTCGACGCAAACCCCGCTTCGCCGCCTCGCTGCCTCTGGCCACTCGCACGACCATCACCCCAGATTCATCTTCGTATCCCAAGCGTTCCAAGCGTTCCGCCCACTCGTCTTTCAGATTCTCTACCCTTATCCCCAGCGGCCCCCTCGCCTCGTCGAAATCGCGGGAACCGGCAGACGTAGCCAATACCTCCTCAGTAAGAGCCTCCAGTTCGACCTTAATGCGCTTCTTCTCGCCATCGCGCAGTACCAGCAACTCGACCTCCACACCGGGGGCCGTGCGCCCGATTAGACTCCTCAGATCAACTGCGTTATGCACGGGCTGGCCATCGACTTCCAGCACGATGTCGTCCCTTTTGACACCAGCCTTATCCGCCGCTCGCTCGGGACTCACGCTAGTGATCAACACGCCTTGGGTATTGTCCAACCCCATGGCTTCGGCCAGCAGCGGTCCCAAGTTGTCGATACGCACGCCGAGCAAACCGCGCCGCACCTCGCCGTGTTCAATAAGCTGTTCGGCTACGTGCTGGACTAAGTTGATCGGAATGGCAAAGCCAATGCCTATATTGCCGCCGTCGTTGCTGTGAATGGCAGTGTTGATGCCCACAAGCTCCCCGCGCAAGTTGACCAAGGCACCGCCGCTATTGCCCATATTGATGGCGGCGTCGGTCTGGATGAAAGAGCCGTACTCAGGCCCGAAACGCGCCCGCCCCAACGCACTGACCGTGCCCATAGTCACGGAGTAAGCCAAGCCCAAGGGGTGGCCTATGGCCATCACCCACTCGCCCTCGCGCAGTTGATCTGAGTCGCCCATTGTCAAGGTGGGTAGGTCGTCGGCATCGATCTTCAGCACGGCGATATCGCTCAACGAATCGCGGCCCACCACCTCGGCTGCAAAGAAGCGCGAATCCGTCCCTTCTACGCGAATGTCGTCGGCGTGGCGGATCACGTGGTTGTTGGTAATGATGTACTGCTGGCCGTCAAATTCAGCGATCACGCCCGAACCTTGGCCCCGGCGCTGCTGGTCGGGGACGCGGAAGGGCCTTCCCCACGGCAGGCTGAATACAGAGCCCTCCTCGGTGCCCTCCGTGGTGATTTTTACGACCCCGGGCTTGACCTGCGCGGCGAGTTCGGCAAAGCCATCGCTCATCTGGCGCAGGAACTGCATGTTCTCGCTGGCTCGGGCATTGCCCGCCGCGGCAAGACTTAAAATGAACAGGGAAAAACAGAACTTCCGCATGGCATTTCCTCTCTGAAAAGGGTGTGAAAATACGGATATTTCTCAATGTCCACAAAAAAGACGACAAGTGCTAACTATCGGTTCCCGCTTTCGACGGCTGGTGCCGCACGGCCAATTGGCCTTCGTCGAGTACCACCTCAACCCGCGACCCCTCGGGCATGTCGCCGGCCACCAGCAAGCGAGCGATCCGCGTTTCGAGTTCGCGCTGCAAAAATCGCTTAAGCGGTCGAGCGCCATAGACCGGGTCGAAACCTGCGTGGGCAATGTGCCGCCGCGCCGGTGTAGCGACCACCAACTCGATGCGCTTTGCCGCTAACCGCTGGCGCAACTCGGCAATCAGCAACTCGACGATCTCCTCAATCTCCGCCAAAGTAAGCGGCTTGA
>JAPOYQ010000288.1 GCA_026706505.1 Gemmatimonadota bacterium | reverse complement strand
GCGCGCGCGTTTTTTCGCCTTCAGTGACAAACAGCGGATGGATCAGATCATCAACGCGCAAGTGGGTCTCGCGCACCAAGCTGCGCACCGCTTCCGAGCGCCTGAGTCGTCGGGGCCTCTTGGTCAATTCCACGGCAGTCTCCTAGTCAAATTTCTCTTTGAGCAGACGGGGCAAATCGGGGTTATTACGCAAACCTTAATGTTAAAGAATCGCCTAGCGGATGGAAAATCCATCGCCGATCAGCCGCGCTCACAGACAAAACTTCAAAAACTCGTCCTCTGTCTTTTCGCACCATGCTCGCAGGCGACGGCGATGATCGTCGAGTTCGTCCTTGAACCGCGCGTTGACGGCGAGGTTGACCATTTCGCCTGGGTCTGTTTGCAAATCGACGAGCTGTTCGCGGTAGCGGCCCATGGGATAGGCGCTGTATTTGTAGCGGTCAGAGAGCACGGCGCGCGAAGCACCGCTACCGCCTGGGCCAGGGGCAATGTCCATGATGGTCTCAACGACGAGTTCTGTGCGCCATTCGTCAGGTACGTCACTCTCGGCAAGCGGTCGCAGGCTCAGCCCTTCGAGGCCATCGGGGACGCTCGCACCGCCGACATCGCACAGCGTGGGCAGCAGATCGAGGCCGAGGGAGACGAGATGAGTGTTGTCAACGCCACCGGCCCGCGTAACCCCTTTGTGACTGATGATAAAAGGAACGTTGATGACTTCCTCGTAGAGGCTGGTTTTTTGATTCCAGTTGTGCGCGCCGTGCCCGTCGCCGTGGTCTGAAGTGAAGATGATATAGGTCTCTTCTTCGAGGCCGAGATCACGCAGGCCATTGAGCAGCACGCCGATTTCATCATCGACTTTTTCGCACAGGCGATAGTAGTAAAATCGGAGCCGTCGCCAGTCGTCTTCCGTGTATTCGATGGTGGGATAGACGCGGCGGTTGGCCTGCCGCAACATCTGTAAGATGTCGGGTGCATAGGGTGGGATGGCGAAGTTTGCGGGCAGATTTGGGCATTCTTCCACAGTGGCTGGTTCCGGCACAGGGCCTTGCGGCAGTGGCTGATTGCGGGCGACTTGGCAAATGTCGTGGGGGTTGAGGAATGACGCGAAGAGGAAGAAGGGATTGTCGCGGTCGCGCTGCATGAATTCAATGGAGCGCAGCGGCACCTCGTCGTCGCGACTGTCGCAGATGACTTCGAGACCGCTTTCTTCGGGCGTGGTGCCGGGGACGTGCCATTTTCCTGCAAGGGCGCAGTTATACCCCGCGCTGGCGAGAAGGTTGCCGAGCGTTCGGCCTTTGTATTCGGGATTGATTGGTGTGTTGTTGCTAATCGCGCCATTTTGATGGGGGAACAGACCGGTCATAAAGCTGGCGCGCTGGGGGCCACATAAGGGATGCGTGCAATAGGCGCGGGTGAATCGCACCCCCGTTTCGGCGAGACTGTCCATATTGGGGGTGTACACGTCGGGATTGCCAGCACAGGACATGGCTCCGGCGTATTGCTGATCCGTGATGATGAAGAGAATATTGGGACGACGTGTTGGCATACGAGTAGGATACCTCACTGAGCCGTCGAGACTACTTCCTCGATCAGCCGCAAGTAGATTGTGTTGTTGAGATGGCTGCGATACCAAGACTTGTATGTCTTGTCGCAGAGATGATGCTCAATCTGCCGTGCTTCCTCCAAGAGAGTCCACAAGTTGTGCGTCGCGCGATTGCAAAAGCCATCTAGCCCGCTGGCCTTGAGACCATCTAGCCCAAACTGTTGACACGCTGGACAGGGACAGGTGGCCAGCGTTGCCCACTCTGTATCGTCAGGATGGCGGCCACGCCATTTTCCTAACTTGGCCACTACCCGATCCCCACTGCCGACGAGCTGCACAACTCCCCGCGCTGCGCGGTTGCGCCAGCCACTGGAGTCAACGGAGTCCATGCCTAGTAGCATCGCCAGATGCAGGGTCGCTGTCCCACCAATGCCAAACACATGCAACTTGTGGTGCTGCCTATCAAACTCTTGGCGCACTTGCCGAAGGCCAGCCAACACCGCTTGATAGGGCATCGCTTTGGGCGCACGGAGCAGGTTGGGCACAATACCGCCCAGCGCAATGTGCGGTTTCTCAGCCAACTGTGCACTCGATTTAATCGCCACAACGTACTTATTCAGCACGCGACTGATGTGGATGACGGGAACATATCCATCGTGCCGATACGCCTCGTTGACAGCCATCGTGCGCTGACATGCCTGTTGCTGATCGGCGATGGTCATCTTAGGAGTCGGGATATAATCTTGGGGAATGGGCCACCAATCCGGTCGAGCCGCACGCACAAAGGCCTCGTACTCCTCACGGGGGGTCTCTCCAGCACGGCGTAAGAACGAGAAAGCACCGTTATCCAAGTAGATCTTGATGTGCGTCGGCAGGCCAAGCCAGCAGTGCAACCCCATCTCCATTGCTTTCCGGCGCTGCACGGGATAGTGGTGGAAGTCGGCGTAGGAGACCATAACAGCTTGGAGGTCTGGCAGGTAGTAGGGAGACGCGGCTTCCCAGACCCGCGGCTTCAGGTTCTTGAGTGTCAACCCGGCTACGATGAGCATGAGATTACCTTCTGGGTGAGTTGGTACTTCGCCGAGCTTTTTCAAGTTCCTCAAATGCGTCCTCCTCTTCGCGTTCGCCTTTCGATTCTGGCTCTTTCATTCTCACTAACACAGGAAAGTTAATGAACTGACCGGACAGAATTGCTTCTCCCACATCAAGGTCTGGGAGCATGCGAGAGTCGTCTTCCCCCAGCGTTTCGATCACTCGTCGCACGAAGTTCTGATCGGCTGGATTGACCATTCGCATGATAATGTAGGAATTGCACTGGGAGAGAGTGGTTTCGTCAAGGCGCGACGGACGCTGGCGAATAAGGATAAGGCCGACCCCAAAC
>JAPOYQ010000425.1 GCA_026706505.1 Gemmatimonadota bacterium | reverse complement strand
TGGCCCGCGGTGCCCGCATCCGCGACGGTAAGCTCGAACGGATCGACGGAGCGCCCGACAGCATCTTGGGTTTTTCGGCCTCCATGGTGCCCTTCTTAGAACACGACGATTCCAATCGCGCCCTGATGGGCGTCAATATGATGCGCCAGTGGACGAGCGCCGCCGATACAGCGGCACCGGTCCACTCTACGGGTTGGTTCCGCCAGCAGCACGACCAGCGCTTGGCCTCCAAGGGCCACAAACCCGAGCCGGCCCTAGTGCAGACGGGATACGAGCCCGAAGCCGCCGATTTTTGGGGTGGCTACAATCTGTTGACCGCCTTCATCATGTGGGACGGGGACACGTTTGAGGATGGCTTAGTCATTAGCGAGTCGGCCGCGGCGCGGATGAACTTTCCCGCCGCAGTGGGGGTGGGTGACAAACTAAGCAACCGCCACGGTTCCAAGGGAGTGGTGACGCGCATCCTGCCCGACGCCGACATGCCCCAGTTGCCCGATGGTGCGCCGATAGAGCTCATTTTTAGCCCCACCAGTATGGTCTCGCGGCTCAATTTCGGCCAGCAGCGCGAGGCGGTCATGGGTCGCCTCGCGCAAGCCGCCGGCGGCCCAGCGGTGGTGCCGCCTTTCCAAGCACCCAGCGAAAAAGTGTTGAAAGAGCGTCTAGTCGAGGCGGGACTGCCCGAAGATGGCATGGAGCAACTGACCCTCGAAGGCGAAGCTCTGCCTTATCGCAGTACCGTGGGTTGGGTGTACTGGGGCCGTTTGGCGGCCCACACCGCGGCCGAGCACTTGGAAATCGCGGTGGCAGGAGTTGGCGGCCCAGCGCTCGACATGATGGCCTACGGCGCTTTGTGCGAGGCCGGGGCCGTAGCCAATATCCACGCTTTGTTCAACACGGCCGCAGCTGAGCGGTCCGACGCCAATGCGCTAGGTCAGCGTCTAACCGTCGGTCCGGTGTCCCCGTCTCTTCCCCCGTCTCCACGCTTTGCCCTATTGCAGCAATTGCTAGGTATGGCCGGGATACGGGCCGAATTGGAGAACGGGGAGTTGCGCTTTTCCTTTGCCGAGCCCGAGGGACTGACCTTGGCTCGCCCCGTGCCGCACCCGTGGGCACCGGGACGCCAAGTAGGGACGGTAGGAACTCCCGTCGCCTTGCCCGCAGGGGCCGAATTCGACCCGATCCGAGGCTGCTACGAGGATTTGGTCGAAGCCAATACGCGCTTGCAACGCATCGTCGATAGTGAGGCACCCGAAGCCCTGACCGGGCCAGCAGTGGCGCAGGTGGCCCAACGGGTGGAGGATTTTTTTACCGCGTTGTTGCGCCCGGAGCACCTCCACTTCCGGGCTAGACCGCTGTTTAGCGGCCGGGCCGCGCTTGTCTCAGAGTTTGGGTTGGAGCTCGACCAAGTGGGCCTGCCCGAGGAAATGACTTGGGCTTTGTTCGGGCCTCAGGTAGAGCGGGAGATGGGGCGCGCCGAGGAAGTGGCGCAGCGTTCGCTCCGAGCGGCTGATGTTCTGGACGCGATCATGGCGCGCTCGTGGGTGCTGCTGTACAGCGCCCAGCGGGTGCTGGTTGACGGTGGCCCGGTATCGACCGCGGTGGTGGCCTTTCGTCCGCAGCGTTTGGCCGGGGCCGCAGTGCGCGTCCATCCGCGCGTTTGCCGACTGATGGAGCTAGATTTCGATGGCGATCAGATCGAGGTCTTTTTGCCCCTCACTGAGGAAGCCCAGGCCGAAGCCGAGACTGTGCTATCGGTGGCCGGGCACATACAGCGCGATGCGGATATATGGCGCTACGTGGCCGACAACTACCACGGCATGATATGGGGCTTGGCGCAGCTTTGCCGTGCTGAGGAAGGCCGCGCCGAGGTGGAGCGGCTGACCGGAGTGGCCGTAGATGGCAGTCGGCTGTTTTCCAAGCACGATCTCAACCGCTTGCTAGCTCAGGTGCTGCAACGCGAGGGTTTGCAGCGAGCACTAGAGGTACTCGACCAGTTGACGCGGCGCGGCTTTGAGGTCTGCAAGCAGTCGGGGGCCTCCTTCAATCCCTTCCTAGGTTCGAGCAAGGAGTGGCCTGAGCAACCCGAGGAGGCCGATTGGGACGAGTGGCAAATGTACAGCGACGAGTTAGTGGCGGCTTTCTACCAGCAGGCCGATTTCGCCGACAACGACTTGGGGCCTTTGGCCTTGTTGTCGCTGTCGGGGGCGCGGGGCAACCAACATCAGTTGATCCAATACGTGGGCGGCGGTCTGCTCTATCGGGAAGATGGCAGTCTGTTCGCTCAGCGCGGTTGTCGGCGCGACGGCCTGTCAGTGGAAGAGATCAAAGTGCGGGCACCGGGTGCCTTATGGGGGTTGGCAGCCACCAATCAGCGCTGGGCTGAGACGCAGGAAGCAACCCGACAGCCCGTCCGTGCCGATTACCACGTTTTGGGCCGTGCTGCTAGGGCCGCGCAGCCGGGTGTGGTCTTTGCTAGGGCGGCTGAGCGCGGCGAGGTCGAGCCGCTGACTAGCTTGTTCAGTCGGCTCTTTGTGGGATTGACGGCGGACTAAACGGGCGGCGTTTACTGCACCACTGCTTCTTCACCCAGATGCTCGCGAATCCACGCTCTCAGCGGCACGTCCTCTTCTTTCGGCGAAGTGTAGCCGTGCCCGCCGCTCGGGCCAGCACCTAATAGCTGCTGCCGGATCGGATCGCAGCGGTCCATCAGGTGCTCCACCGTCATGTCGTCGCGCGGCCGCAACCAGCGGTAGCTATAGCCGTAAAACAGCGCCCTACGCGCGTCGGGCGAAAAGTTGTGCCCAGCCGCATGCCAGATCCGCCGATCAAAAAACACCGCGTCTCCCGCCGCCACTTGGATCGGCATTGTGCCCACTGGATCTAAGTCTTCGTCCTCGGGCATCTCAATCTCGTTTTTCAGGTGCGAGCCGG
>JAPOYQ010000126.1:2491-2931 GCA_026706505.1 Gemmatimonadota bacterium | reverse complement strand
CTCGATTACTACACCGGCACCGTCTATGAGACCTTGCTCGGTGATCTGCCGGCAATCGGCTCGGTCTGTAGCGGCGGGCGCTACGACGATTTGGCCGGGCTCTACACCAAGCAGCATCTGCCCGGCGTCGGTGCTTCTCTGGGTTTAGACCGGCTGATGGCCGCGATGGAAGAGCTGGGGCTTTTGCAGGACGCCGCTACATCGGCGGACGTCTTCATCGTCCAATTCTCCGCCGAAGCCCTACCGTCCTACATCGCCCTCGCGCGTCGCTTGCGGCAAGCCGGTCTCAGCACCGAATTGTATCCAGAGGCCAAGGGTATGGGTCGGCAGCTCAAATACGCCGACCGCAAGGGCTTCCCCATCGCCCTCATTGGCGGACCGGACGAATTGGAGAAAGGCGTTTGGCAGGTGAAGGACATGCGCGATGGATCGAGTGTTGA
>JAPOYQ010000126.1:0-2481 GCA_026706505.1 Gemmatimonadota bacterium | reverse complement strand
GGCGAAGCTATAAGCTGCACCCAATCAAAAGAGGAATGCTGTGAATATCGGACTCTGCGCTTGGAGCTTCACTGGCGCTCACAAAGAAGCTGGTCGCGCCATTGATCCCCACACTCCCAAGGGCCTGACGCGCTTGGCTCGCGACAACGGCCTCCACAGCGTCGAGTTTGCGTCCCAATGGCTGGGCGACTGCTCGCCCGAGGAGCGGGCGGTTTTTTCCGAGACGCGCGCCGGTCTCGACCTGTTCTTGGACACGGGCGGCGACAACTATGCAGAAGACATTGCACCGTTGCGCCAAGCCATTGAGACGGCGCACCAAACCGGTGCCCGCGCCGTGCGCACGACCGTCAGCCGCCTCCTCGAAGGCAACCGCACCGAGTATGGTGCCGAGGGGATGCGAGACTACATCGAAGCCTTGGTACAGCCCTTCAAAGAAGTCATGCCGCTCGCCGAGGAATACGGCATTCCAGTGGGCATTGAAAACCACCAAGATTTGTGCTCGTGGGAATTGCTGTCGCTGTGCGAAAAGGTCGGCAGCCCGCAACTGGGCGTCACTATGGACGTAGGCAATGCCTTTGCCGTCGGCGAGCATCCCTTAGCCTTTGCCGAGCGTATCTTGCCGATCATCAAACACGTCCACATCAAGGACTACACGGTCCACCCCACGCCTTCAGGCTATCGCCTCAAGCGCTGCGCCATCGGCGATGGGGTTGTCGATTGGCCGGAGATCATTGCGCTATTCGAACGCGAGGTGCCGCATATCCAAGGCTGCATTGAACTCGGCGCGAGCGCCGCCCGCCACATTCGCCTTTTAGAAGAGGACTGGTGGGCGACCTTTCCCCAAAGGCCGCTCCCGGAGACCATAAACGCCATCCGCACCCTGCATCAGGCGGCTGGCGATCCAGACGATTGGCAGACGCCGCACGAGCGCGAGGAGAGTGCAGATGTGCGGGTTGCTTATGAGGTGGAGCAGTTTGAGCGGTCGGTCGCCTACGTAAAGGAATCCCTATAAAAACCCTTTCACCGAAAGCTCAAACCATGTCCGACCGTCCCAACATCCTCTTCATAATGTCCGATCAGCTCATCGCCGCTCTGACCGGTGCTTACGGCCATCCAGTCGTCCAGACGCCGCACTTGAATCGCCTCGCTGCCGAAGGCGTCCGCTTTGACTCGGCCTATACTCCGTTCCCCTTGTGCGCTCCGGGCCGCGCCTGCATTACCAGTGGACGCCACGCCTCGGAGATCGGTGCTTGGGACAACGGCGCACTTTTGGCTGCGGATGTGCCGTCGTACGCCCACTATCTCAGCAACGCGGGCTACGACACTGTGCTTTCGGGTAAGATGCACTTTGTCGGCCCCGATCAGGTGCACGGCTTCCACCGTCGGCTGACGACCGACATCTACCCGCCCGACTTTTCGTGGGTCAAGGAAGAGTGGATCCGCATTAAGGAGACGAAGGGGGAGGACTACGAAGAGGTCATGGGCAGTCGCCCCACGTACAACGCCGGTGGCTACACCGGCCAAGCCGTGCGCGTCAACTTCTGGCACAATGCCCTCAGCTACGACGAAGAAACGCACTTCCGCGCTGTCGAGTACCTGCGCGCCCAACGCGGCGATACCTCCTTCTTACTCTGCGCCTCCTTCCACCACCCGCACGAGCCGTTCCACCCGCCACAGGCGTACTGGGACCGCTACGCAGACGCCGAGATCGCCATCCCCGAATTTCCCGACCATCTCGACGAGACCTATTCGGAGATGGATCGCTGGCTCAACGCCTACCACGGCACTCGCCGCTTCAACTTGCGCGATCCCGAGAGTCTGCGCCGCCTGCGCCGCGCGTACTATGGCTTGGTGACGTACCTCGACGACAAGGTCGGCGGCCTGCTGGCAACCTTAGAGGAAACGGGCCTGCTCGACAATACGGTTGTGGTCTTTACCTCCGACCACGGCGACATGCTGTGCGAAAAGGAGATGGTACAGAAGCGCTGTTTTTACGAGTGGTCGTGCCGCGTGCCCCTCATCGTCCGCTTCCCCGACCAGTGGCAGGCCGGTGCTACTGTCGAGACGCCGACCTCGCTTCTCGACTTGCTGCCGACATTTTGCGAGTTAGCCGGTGCCGAGGCGAGTTTGCCCCACGATGGCACCAGCCTGCTGCCGATCATCGAGGGCCAGCACGCGGAACGCCATATATTCGCCCAAGCCCACGAAGCGGTGGGTGCGCCTTGCATCATGGTCCGCGAGGGCCGGTTCAAATACAATTACATCCACGGTCACCAGCCGCAGCTTTTTGACTTGGAGAGCGATCCCGGCGAGTGGAACAACCTCGCTAGCGCAGCCGAACACGCCGCAACTGAAACGCGCCTGCGCGGGCTGATCCTCAACCGCTTCGACCCCGATAAAATGGCCACCGACAACCTCGACAGCCTCTACCGCCGCCGCCTACTCCGGCCCGTGATGTACAAGCACGACGCCTCGTGGAAC
>JAPOYQ010000706.1 GCA_026706505.1 Gemmatimonadota bacterium | reverse complement strand
TTTTCGGAACTCACGCTCTTCGTCGAGGATGTGGATGACGTCGAGCGGGTCGTTGCTGCGGTGCGCCGCGTCCTCCGACGGCACCACGAGCACGGCGACGAGTTCAGGATCGAGACTAGCCAGGGAGAGATAGACGACGCCAATGAGGTCTTCCGCGTCTTGCAGCAGGTGGGCGGTGGGATTGCGGGGATTTCGCTGTTGGTGGGGGGCATTGGCATTATGAACATCTTGCTGGTGTCGGTGGCCGAGCGCACCCGCGAGATTGGCATCCGCAAGGCCCTCGGCGCCAAGCCGCGCCACATCCTCGGCCAGTTCCTCGCCGAGTCCGTAGTCTTGAGCATGGTCGGCGGCCTGTTGGGCATTCTCAGCGGCTTGGGTTTGGGTTTGGGGGCGGCCTTTGTCATTCAGCAACTCGCGCCCGGCGCGCCTTTTACTAGCATTGTCTCGGCTGAGTCCGTGCTCTGGGCGGTCGGCTTTTCATCGGCTGTTGGCATTTTCTTCGGCGTCTATCCCGCCTTTCGCGCTGCCCGGCTCGATCCGGTAGAAGCGCTGCGTCGCACGTGATTTTCCTCGAAGCCATCCGCATTGCCCTCGGGCAAATATGGGTCAACAAGCTGCGCACGGCGCTGACCTTGCTGGGCATGATGATTGGGGTCGGTGCGGTAGTAGGCATCGTGTCCATTGGCGAGGGGATGCGGCAGTTTGTCATCGACGAGTTTGGCAAGTTAGGTGGGGCGCAGTTCGTGATGATTACGCCGCAATACATGCAGCTCAAGGACGGCCGCTGGGTGCCCAACCCCCGCTATAAGCCCTTGACCATGGACGACTTGGCCGTAGTCGAGCAATCCTCCGACCGCTTAGCCGCGGTCCTGCCTTCTATGAATAGTGGAGCCAATCTGCGCTATCGCAAGGCCAGCTACCAGACCAGTGCGGCTGGGACCTTGCCCGAGTTCTCCGAGGTGTACAACTGGGAGGTCGCCGAGGGACGCTTTCTGATCAACGCCGACTTGGACAAGCTGCGCCGGGTCTGCGTGATTGGGCAAGAGGTGCGCGAGGAGTTGTTTGGCTTGGCCCCCTTCTTGGGCCGCGAACTCAAGCTCAACGGCCAGCGCTTTACGGTCGTCGGCCTCATGGAAGATCGCCAGACCTTTGGCGAGAACTGGGGCGATCAAGTGCTGGTGCCGGTGACGACGGCCCAGCGACGCCTCGCTGGCAACAAGTACATCCAAGCCATGGTAGCCCACGCCAAAGAGCAAGAAGATGTGCCCCACATTACCGAGGCTATTGAAAAGGCACTCAAAAAGCGCCACGGCCCGGAGGCGAGCTATCAGATCATCAGCGGCCGCAGCATCCTAGAGCAGGTCGAGCAGACCATTTTACTGTTGAAGTTGGTCGTGGGTGGGATTGCGGGGATTTCGCTGTTGGTGGGGGGCATTGGCATTATGAACATTTTGCTGGTGTCGGTGGCCGAGCGCACCCGCGAGATTGGCATCCGCAAGGCCCTCGGGGCCAAGCCGGTGACGCTGTTGTGGCAATTTGTGATCGAGGCGATGGCCTTGAGCTTGACGGGGGGAGCGCTTGGGGTGGCTGCGGGCTATGGGTTGGGCGAGGGCATTGCACGCGTCATTTCCCATTACAGCGAATTGAACTTTCCCAGCATTGTTTCGCCGGAGGCCACGCTGTTCGTGCTGGCCCTGTCCATTGCGATTGGTCTTTTCTTTGGCATCTATCCGGCGGCCCGCGCCTCGCGGCTCGATCCGGTGGATGCGTTGCGCTCGGAGTGATCTCGTGCTGATCGAACTGAATGGCATTAGCAAGGTTTACGTGCGTGGCACCGAAGAGGTACACGCCTTGCGCTCGGTGGATTTGGCGATTGAGGACAACGAATACGTCTCGCTGATGGGGCCTTCTGGCTCGGGCAAATCCACGCTGATGAACATCTTAGGCTGCTTGGATTCGCCCACGGATGGGACGTATCGCTTGGACGGCACGGATGTGTCGCGCATGAATGCCAACGAGCTGGCCGAAGTGCGCAACAGCCGCGTTGGTTTCATCTTCCAGACTTTCAACTTGCTGCCGCGCGCGTCGGCTTTGCAAAACGTCGAGCTGCCGCTGATTTACAACGGCCAGCGCCGCAAGGTACGCCGTGAACGGGCAATTCAGGCGCTGGAGCGGGTTGGTTTGGCCGACCGCATGACGCACCGCCCGGCCGAGCTATCCGGCGGCCAATGTCAGCGGGTGGCCATTGCCCGCGCCTTGGCCAATGGGCCTTCGCTGCTGTTGGCCGACGAGCCGACCGGCAACCTCGACTCCAGCACCGGCGAGGAGATCATGCTGCTCTTCGACGCCCTGCACGAGGAGGGCAATACCGTGCTGTTGGTGACCCACGACCCCGTTATTGCCCTACAGGCCGAGCGGCTGATCCGCATCCACGACGGTCGGATTGCTTCGGACGAGCAGTTGGCGTAGTTGCGCCTTTGTCAACGATCTCCGCTTTATTGACACGATTTTCGTGTTACACTATTCTTGTGTTATAGAGACCGTCCCGGCCTTTTGGCACCCATACTTTGCGAATACCGGAGGCTTAACATGAAGAACATCACCATCACTCTACCGGAGGATGTCGCTCGGTGGCTGCGGGTCAAGGCTGCGGAAAACGAGCGTAGCGTCTCCAAATGGCTGGCCGAACTGCTGGAAGGTATGCAGCGTCAGGAAGACGAGTACGAGATTGCAATGGAACGCTTTTTGACGCGGGCGCGGAAACCCCGAAAAATCGAGTGGATCGACGGGCGCAAGCCGACGCGGGAGGAACTGTATGACCGGCCCGGTCTTCGTTGATACCAACGTATTTGTCTATCTGCACGACGATTCGGAATTCAAAAAGAAAACTCGTGCAGACGAGTGGATCTCGCTGCTCGTCCGTGGCCGCTC
>JAPOYQ010000423.1 GCA_026706505.1 Gemmatimonadota bacterium | reverse complement strand
GATCGCCGGGGCCTGGCCGGACCGCTTCCGTTGTCTGGTCAACCACGACGGCGTTGGTGTGGAACCACCCCAGCCAGTTGGGCGGCGAGGGGCTGCTCATCCGCGCGGCCGTGTAATCGTACACGTAGTTGGGCAGCCAGATAAAATTGGGCGGCCGCAAGTTGATCGCCCCATACGTGTAGGCGAGGTGCATCAGCATCCACAGCGCGCCGCCAAGGCCCGCCAGCAGAGCCAGCAGCATGCCCCAGAACAGGTAGCGCCGCCGGCCCTCGATTTGCCCGCTCAGTTTCAGGCTGTTGGCCACGTGGGGCATGGAGAAATTGAGCAGATCGTTGGCAAAGATCCGCGTGAAGGCCAACCCGACTAGGCCGACCCCAAAGAAAGAGGTGCCGATGGCCGAGACGGCCGCGTCTGGAGCCACCAGCGGGGCGTAAATGACTGCCACGCCGCCCTCGGCCACTACTCGCGTGAGGGCCACGTACACCACGAACATGAAAAACAAGAGAGTAGCAATGCCCACCAGCGGGATGCCGAGGGCCCACAGCCAGCCGGCTAGGACTCCTACGCTGCCGATAAGGCCCAAGACCGCGCTCCGATACGAGAGGATCTCGTCGCTGTCGTCAACGTCCGGGGCACCGCTCAGAGCCTTGCGGAAGACATTGCCGATGTGCTCGCGTCCGACCCACAGCCCGCCCAACACGAGGACGATCATCGCGCCCATGCCTTGGTGCACCAAGCTGGGCAGGCCGTAGCTCCACACGCTGACGGCTGGCTCCTGTTCGATACCCCAGCCGATGGCGCGGTAAATGGTCCCTTGGAGGTTATTAAGCAAGGTGAACAGCCACAGGCCAAAGGTCACCTCGCGCTGGATCAAAAAGAAGAAGCCCAAGGTGGCGAAGCTCAGACGGGAGCTGAAAAGCGGAAAGGGGATGGTCAGGTCAATCGTCGGCAGGAACGGGAAGTAGGCGTGCAGGCCGATGATCGTCCCAGTGATCACGGGCACGGCAAAGCCGATCCACATGACTCCGTTGCGGAAGAAGGGCTTGATGAGCGAGCCGCGCTCGTCGTCCTGCACCATGGCGAGGGGGAGCTGCATCACGGGATAGACGAGCCGCTCGTTTTCAACCCAGTGCCGGCGCACGACGACCATCAGGCACAAGGTGGCCACTTGCAGCGCGACGACCAGCGGCAACCAGCTCAACAGCGGCGTGAGCCACACCTGCCAAGGGATCGCGCTCGCCTGCCCTTCGTTGCCTTCAAAGAAAGCGCGGATGGCTTCTAGGTCGTGGGGCACTAGCCAAGTGGGGATATAGGGCAGGATTAGTTCGCCCCAGTTGTTCTCAGGGCTGGCGTAGTAAAACGGACTCGACACCAGCGGCACCCAGTAGCTGAGCAGCCTGGGGACCGCGTTGGCCAAGCTGGTCATAATGAAAATGACGACCAGTTCGCCTCGCTGGAGGATCCAAGACCGGCGGATGGAGCCGAGGCCGGCGTTGACGACCAAAATGAGCAGGAAGAGGATGAGGTGGGCGATCTGGCTGGTGTAGTACGCCGCGGCATTCGAGCCTTGCACGTAGAGGCTGAGGAAGGGAACTGCCGCGCCGACCCCAAAGGCCAGCAGTAGGCCGACGATGAGGGAGCGGAGGGTCAGGCCGCGCGCGATGGGGCTGTGTGTCGCGGCGGTCAACGGTTAAGGCTTATCGCGGGCGGCGTGAACCTCGTCGATGGCCTTGCAGTGCCGCAGTCCCACGGATTTGGCCGGTGTTTGATAGCCCTTCCAGGCGTAGGGGTCGATGCCGGCTACGGGCACGATGGTGCGCCGGTCGGCGCGCGCGGGCGACTCGCCTTCTTCAATGCGCCAGGGCAACAGGCTCCAAGCGTTGCAGTAGTGGTTGACCAAGACACGGCGATAAGTGTCGCCGCGGTTTTTGTACGAGCGGTGGAGGAGGTAGCCATTGAAGAACACGAGGGCACCGGCCTCTACTTCAACCGGGATCTCGACGCTCTCGTCAAAGCCGTAGCTCTCGGGCGCGAAGTCGAACTCGTCTGGGTTTTCGTGGGAACGCTGCGGGTAGAGGTACCCGGGCCGATGCGATCCCGGAATGACGTACAGGCAACCGTTTTCTACGGTGGCGTCGTCCACGGCGATCCACGCGCCGATCAGCGAGCGATCCCGCGTGGGGATGTAGATCTCGTCTTGGTGCCAAGCCTGCCCTTGGAAATTGGGCGGCTTGACGAAGTACATGGACTGCATGCACTTGACGCTGCCGTCCCAAAAGGGCAGGTGCGCGGCGGTGATCTGGCTCAGGGCACCGCAGATTTTGGGGTGGCGGACGTACTTTTCGATGACCGGACTGACATAGTGCGGCTGGTGGATGCAGAGGATACTTTCTAGCACTGCTTGGTCGCTCATGGTGGGATCGACTGGCTCGATGTTATCGCACTCGTAGCGGCCGCGCGCCACGTCCACGAGGTCGCGTTTGAGTTCGTCGAGCTCGGCTTCTTCCATTAGGTCCGGCACGACGAGATAGCCGTCGTCGATGAAGGATTGCACTTGGGCGGGGGTGAGCGGTTTGGGGACCTCAATCGACGGACTGGGCTCCATCTTGGCTGCTTCCATAAATCGACTCGCTTCGTTTAAGTCGTTGGCACTTGGCCGATATTTTGATACCCTTACCTCGCTTTGTCAAACAAATATAGAGAAAGGAGCACACATTGTGGATCTGACGTATATCGTATTTACCAAGCATTTAGAGGGCCTCGATGTCCCGCAACTCATCGACGCCTTGCAGGCCATTGGCGTGCAGGGGGCCGACTTGTGCGTGCGCGACGGCTACCCGGTCAACCCCGACAATGTAGCCACGGCTCTGCCGGAGGCCGCGCGCAGCTTTGCCGAGGCCGGTCTTTGCATTCCCTTGGTCACGGCTCCGGGT
>JAPOYQ010000348.1 GCA_026706505.1 Gemmatimonadota bacterium | reverse complement strand
CGAGGCGGTCGACCTCACCGCCACCGAGTACGAGCTGCTGTGCGTCCTCGCGCTCGACGCGGGACGGGTCGTGACCTACGAAACGCTGCTGCGCCGGGTCTGGAACGGGCGCGACGGCGCCGATGCGCACCTGGTGCGCATCTTCGTGCGCACGCTGCGCCGCAAGCTCGGCGAGGACGCCGCGAACCCAACCTGGATATTCAACGAGCGCGGCGTCGGATACCGCATGGCCGCGCCGGGGGAGGAATGAGCCTCGCGCTCTACACGTCCAAACGCAGCCTGGCGACCGCAAAGTCGTGGGTCAGTGGGTTTGGGGCAATCTCCTGTGTCGGACGGATACCACTGCGCTGAATTGCTGCCCATGGCGACCCGGACATTGCCCCCGCGCACCGAAATCGTGCTTCTGCGCCATGTGCCGCCCGACCAGGTCCCGGTATTGAAAAATTCTGCGTTCGATTTGATGACCCGGGCCGCGCTCGTCCCTCCGGCACCCGTGGCATCGGAGCAGCCTGCAATTCATCGAGACGCGCTAAAAACCGGGAAACCCGTCGGGCCGTCGCGATCGACCGTGAGACCGAAGACGACAACCGCCCCGGCTTTGCGGCCGGAACACAAGCTGGGGGCCGTCCTGCGCCCCCTACAGGGGGGGCAGGACGAGCAATATTCACCCTTCGCCGATCTAAATCCAAACCCCATCGTTGACCGTCAGACCCTTGGCCAACTTCACCGCCATGCGCGCGCCTCGGTACCGCCGCCCGGCGGCGTCTCATGGGCGTCAGGTCCTCCAATTCGGCGGCCTCCCGCGCGGTTCCACACGCACCGAGACCGTTGCACCCGCGACATGGATGCCCGGCCGGGGCCCCTCGGGCTCCGCGGCGAACCGGAATATTTGTGGGTCTGTGGGTGTCGCTCTCCTTGCCTCGCGTCATGGCCTCAGCCATTCTCGACCACATCTTTGACCTGCTGCCGGGCTTCCGACTATCCCAATGCTATTTCGACGCGACCATCCTGAGTTTGTTCAATCCCCTGTACACGACACCGTTGTACCACTTCTGGCTCCCGATGTTTTCGCTGCTGTGATCGTAAGGATTCATGTAAAGAAGCACTGAAATGCCGATTTCCTTTACACCAATCAGTAATGGAAGGCACTGGACTGGTCGCGACTGGTCGATAGACAGCGACCACGAACTGGCAAAGCTTGTCGCTCGAGTCGCTCTTGGGCAGTACCGCCATGTTCTACAGATTCTCGATCAAACTGACTTTGTCGGTTTCGCCCCGGCAACCACCGCGTTCGAAGGTGCTTGCCAGCTCCTAACCGTGCCGGACGGCAGTGATCCTTTTCACCGAGACGGTTGGCTGTTTCAGACCATCTCCTGGATCGCCGCACACATTCAAGACAACGCGTACCTAATCGCGCCGCCCCATATGCAACACGCTCACAAAGGTTTCGATGGCCTTCACGTGGAGATCGACGAAGAGACGCAGATAGTCCGATCCGTCATTATCTGCGAAGACAAAGCTACCTCCAATCCCAGAGATACGATCCGTGACCAAGTCTGGGAGGAGTTTTCGGACCTACAGGCTGGTAACAGGGACAATCTCTTGACGGCAGAAGTCAGCACACTGCTGTCAACAAGGCCTGATCTAGACCCAGATCAGGCGATTCAACAAGTACTGTGGAAGGAAGTGCGAGCATTCCGCGTCGCGATAACCGTCGGTGATAGCCACAATAGCGTGAATGGTCGCAATCGTCTTTTCAAAGGCTACTCAGAAATAATCTCGGGTCAAGTCTGGCACAGACGCGTAGAAACTCTTCATCTGGACGACTTGCGTTTGTGGATGAAACGTCTAGCGAAGAAAGCCCTGAAAGCAGCAGAGAAGATGGCAACCTCAGATGTTTGATCCGTCGACCGCCGCGCTTATCCGAAGCGCACCTCCACTCGATGATCTGGAGAGAGATGATCTGCCCGATCAACTGTCGGAGACTTACTCCAAGATCGTCACGACACGCTTACGCCTGCGGTCCGGTGAAGACGTCGATACCGACGAACTAGAGACGTTGATCGCAGATACTCGCCGCCTTGCCTACACCAACGAAGCTTTCGTATCCGTGTCCCCGGACCGTGACGACCGGGCCGCGGCCGCGTTCGTCGCGGCAACCGCGCACCAGCTTGTGTTCAATGCACAACGCATCCTTTCCCCTGACACCCCGCGTTCCTCTCTCGATGCGAGCGGCGTTTCGCCGGACATCTCGGCCATGCTACTGTTCCTCGTTGCCGAAGCATCCGCCGACGCCGGGGGAATGGCGCAATGGGTGAGTCCAGAACCGGAGGCTGATCAGCTCGTAGAGAGCGCTCTGATTTCGGCCCTACGGGATCTCTCAATGGGCCGCCTCAGGGCCATCACTCGATCGGATCTGCCGCCGAAGAGAGCGGTTCGACGCCCCAACCCTGCTGATGCGGCCTCCTCAGCCCTGTATTTCACTCTCCTCATAGGTGTACGGGCACTCGCACTTCAAATGTTAAGGGCAGGCGAGACTGGAGCTTCCGGCAGTCCACTTGAGTACTTTTGGCAGGTCAAGTCGCTCTCAACTTCCGACAGTGACCGTGAGGCCATGGATCAGCCTCTTGGTCCGGTGAGTGTCTTTCCCGGTCCCGCCCATTTGGCATCGATACTGATCGCAGTTGCTCGCGACATGTCTCGCGGCGCTGTGGTGTCTCTCCCTCCTCCAAGCGGTGTCGACCCCGAACGGTGGCAGACCTATCTCGAGAGACTTGCCAGACGGCGGCCAGTCCTTTGGCGCAATCACCGTAAGGCCATCGAGTCCGGCTATCTGGATCTCGGCGTTTCCGCTGCCGTTGGCTTTCCTACCGGAGCAGGAAAGTCTGCTCTCGCGGCGTTGAAGCTTGCCCCGACCCTGCTTGCGGATCGCTTTGTG
>JAPOYQ010000042.1:523-2938 GCA_026706505.1 Gemmatimonadota bacterium | reverse complement strand
GGCAACCTCAACATCTACAACAACGAAAAACTGATTGCGTTGGCGGGGTTAGAAAGCCTCGCGCAGGTCGCCCAAGACCTCAACATCTATGAAAATGAAAAACTGACTAGCCTCGCAGGGCTAGCCAATCTCGTCAGCATTGGGGGCAACGTACTCATCGTCGAAAACGGCAACTTACCTACGAGCGAGGCCCAAGCCTTGGCCGATCGAGCCGCAGCGGGCGAGGTATCCATCGCCAACAACGCGGATTAACCGCGAGATCAGCCCCTACCCATCCCCGTAATAACCTGCTCCACCTCGGCAACGGTCGTCTCCTTGGGATCGATGTCGTCGGCGACGACGCGGCCTTGGCGCAGCACCACGATCCGGTCCACAACTTGGAAGACGTGGTGGATGTTGTGCGCGATGAAAATGCAGGAGTGGCCCGAATCGCGGGCGTTGCGGACGAAGCGCAAGACGCCCTGCGTCTCCGCGACGCCTAAATTGTTGGTCGGTTCGTCGAGAATGATGAGCTCGCTGTCGAAGTACATGGCCCGCGCAATGGCCACGGACTGACGCTCTCCGCCCGACAATGCGCCGACGGGCGTTGTCGCGGGAATTTCCTTTTCAATGCCCACCTGCTTGAGCAAGGCACGAGCCACATTCGCCATAGCGTCTTGGTCCATGCGCCCTAAAAACGCCGGACCTTTCAGGGGTTCGCGGCCCAAGAAAAAATTCCGCGCAATCGACAACTCCGCTACGAGAGCAGAATCCTGATAGATGGTTTCAATGCCGTAGTCAATGGCGTCGGCTGTGTTTTTGATATCAGCTTTTTCGCCGCGAATGAAGATGTCACCTCCACTGGCGGGGACGGCCCCAGAGAGAATTTTGATCAGCGTGGATTTACCGGCCCCATTGTCGCCGAGCAAGCCGACGATCTCGCGTTCACCGACCGTCAGATGGACGCTTTCGAGGGCGCGCACCCTGCCGTAGGACTTGCTAATGCCGTGCATTTCAACTAGGGGAACGGACATGGGTTATGCCTCCCTCTGTCGTCGTCGGTCAACCCACGAGTGCAGAGCCATCATGCCTAAGATAATCGCGCCGATGAAAATGTTGTACGCCAATCCGGGTACGCCAATGAGCACAATGCCGTTGCGCATCAAGCGCAAGATGAACACGCCGAGTACCGTGCCGATGATCGTACCGCGCCCACCCGTCAGGGCCGTCCCCCCAATCACGACCATGGCGATGACCTCCAACTCGTAGCCTGTGCCGCTGTTGGGATTGGCCGCGGCCGTGCGAATGGAGCTGATAATTCCGGCGAAACCCGCCATGACGGCCGAGAGCACAAACAGCTTGACCTTGGTGCGCTCTACGGCCACGCCGCGAGCGCGGGCGGCTTCGGCATTGCCGCCCGCCGCTTGCAGCCAGTTCCCCATCTTGGTCTGCGTCAGCAAGTAGCCAAGCAACAGCGCCGCCGCCACAAACCAAAACAGCGACATGTACACGCGCAGGCCACCCACGTTGAAATCCCCGACCAGCACCTCGGCGAGCAAGAGATCCGCAGCGTCCCAAGTCCGCTGCGGGAACCCGCTCGTCACCACCAGCGCGCTGCCCCGCACGACCAACAACATGCCAAGCGTCACCAAGAACGAGGGAATCCGCAAGCGCGTGACGAACAAGCCGCTGCACAGGCCGATAGCCGCGGCCGTGCCCAAGGCGAGGACAAAACCAACCTCAATGGACGTGATCCCGGTGTTGTACAGGGTCCACATGAGCACCGGACAGAACCCGAACAACGAACCGACCGAAAGGTCGAATTCGCCGGACGTCATCAGCAAGGTCATGGCCAGCGCGATCAGCCCCAGTTCCACCGTGAAAGCCAGCATGTTGCCGATGTTGCGCGACGACAGAAACGCCGGATTGATCTGCCAAAAGACAAAAACCATGACGACCAGCAGAACGAACGGGCCGAATTCTGGCCGCGACAAGATGCGCTGTACGGCTGCGTTCATCTATCCGCCCGACAGGATATCGTCGTAGATCTGGGCCTTGTCGGCCTCGTAGAGCGCGCCAGTAATGACGTCGAAACCGGGCGGAATGCCACTGGCGGCCATGGACGCCAACGACAGCGCCATGTAACTGATCGCCAGCGGATCTTGCCACATGGCCGCGTTGACGTAACCGCTGAGGACTTCTTGGGTAGTGTCGAGCGAGTTGCCCCAACCGACGACGGGAATGTCGCCAGGGGCAAAACCGGCTTGGTCAAAGACGCGCTTGATGCTGCCGGTGACCAAGTCGCCGAGGCCGATGATCGCGTCGATCTTATCGCCGTTGGCCGTCATGTAGTCAACCATGCGGGAGATAACTTCGGCCTGATCGAGCGTAGCGTCGGTGACTTCCCACGTGATGCCCAACGGCTCAAAGACGCTG
>JAPOYQ010000042.1:0-513 GCA_026706505.1 Gemmatimonadota bacterium | reverse complement strand
TTGGACGCCATAGGTCGCGCCAGGCACTTCTACCGGCATCCACACGAAGTCGCCGGATTTGACGTGGCCCTTATCGACCAGATACTGCGCCCACTGCCGACCAGTCGTCACCAAGTCGCCCCCGACATACGCGTCAAAACTGGCGGTGGGATCGGGCGTATTCATGTTGATGATCGGAATGTTGGCTTCGTTGGCCTCCTTGGCCACTTGCACCAAACTGCCTGGGTCGGGGCTGCTGGTGACAATGCCGTCGGCCCCAGCGGCAATGGCAGCGCGCACGGCCTCTTGGTGCGAGGCCACGTCGCCGTTGTGAAAGGACGTGTTGACCTCGTGGCCGGTGTCTTGGCTCCACTGACGTGCCCCGGCCAAGAAATACGTCCACACCGGGTCGGCAGGCGAACCGTGCGAAATCCAGTAAAAGGTCTTGGCCTCGGCCAAGGGCGCGCTCAAGGCCAGCAGCGCGCTGGCAAGCGCAACAATCCTCGTCTTAAACATCGGCGTTCCTCTCTAAAT
>JAPOYQ010000880.1 GCA_026706505.1 Gemmatimonadota bacterium | reverse complement strand
CTGGGGGTGGCGGACTCTGCTCCCAGCGTGGTCCAGGAACTGAGCGTCTCGACCTCGGTGCTGACCCCCAACGACGACGGCGTCCACGATCTCCTGCAGATCCGCTACACGCTTTTTCGCCTGCCCGAATTGGTGCCAGTAGCGCTGGAGATCTACGCCCTCGACGGACGCAGACTGGTCCGCATTGACGCCGGTCGGCAGGCTGCTGGCCCGCAGGAAACCGAATGGGACGGACGCGACGAGAGCGGCGAACTGCTACCGCCCGGCGTCTATCTCCTGAGCGTCGCCCCCAATGCCGAATTTGCCACCTCGGCACAGATCCTCCCTTTGGGTATCGCCTACTAAGAGGTAATGGCTATGTCGGGCAAGCACCTTGCCATCTGCGCCTTACTGCTGTGCGCGGTCCCGGTCTGCGCCGACCAATTGGTCTTCGACAGCGCCGCAGAATGGGCGACCTGGGAAAAGCCCTTCGGCCTGACACAGGTCGGGACCGAGGGACAATTACAACTGGTCAAATTCCGCAAGGATATCAACGCGGTGCAGGACGCCCACCTATTCGCACACGAGACCAAAGAGCGCGGCGACTCGGTTTTCGGTGGCATCTGGAAAGTGGGCTCCAACTCGGAGACGGCCGCGCTGGCCATCGACGGCGATCCCGAGACCTTCTGGCAGCCCGATCCCGGTGCGGCACCCGAAGACTGGTTTATCACTATCGATCTAGGTCGCGCCGTACTCGCTCGCGAAATCCGCCTGATTTTTCCCGACCGGGAAGGGGCCCGTCCCCTCAGGCAGTTTACCGTGCTGGTCAACACCGGCGTGCGCATCGTCGCCACCCGAGACGTCTTTCTTTTCCGCTCGGTCTATCGCACCACCCGACCTAATGAGGCGACCTCCATTGCCATACCCCTCGGATTTCCCGGCAACGACAGTACCTTGGTGATCGACGCCAGCCTGCGGGTAGAGCCGGATCGCCGCGACCACTACCAGCTCATCCAGTACGTCAGTATCATGGCCGAGGAACAGAGCGCGGACGGGGCCCTCGCCGAGATCGAGGTCATCGGCATCGGTGACAATATCGCCATCGGCACCGATCGGCGCGGCTCCTTCACCGACGGGGCTCGCGCCACCGCCACCGCCAACCTGTTCGACGCTAATCTCAACACCAACAACTCCATTTCCTCAGGCGTTGGCGAACTGGGTTGGAAGGAAAACGGCGTGTGGTTCGGAGTCGACTTGGGCGCAGTGTTTTTCGTCGACGAGATGTTCATCTATTCGATGCGCCAGCAGGAGGGTACCCTAGGCTTTGGCGTCGGCGGCACCGGTCCCGGCCACACCATCCTCTTTTCGGGCGGCACCCGTGCCCTAGTCAGCGGCCTGCCGGTAGCAGAGCCCTTCGACTACTCCGAACTGCTCACCCACCTCAACCCCGGCACCGACCGCCTGCTCTATATCCGCTATCTCTTCAGACCGCGCAAAATGCGCTATTTGTTCTGGCACGGCGTCACCGATAGCGGCTGGGGTCAGGCCAAGTGGGGAGAGTTCATGGTCTTCTCACCCGGCTATCCCGCCCAAGTCGTGCTGCGATCCGACTTTATCGATCTGGGTTCTGCAGACGGCCGTCCCAAGGTCATCAATGCACTCTCTTGGGACGCCGAGCTGCCCGCCCACACCCGCATCCAATTGCGCTCGCGCTCGGGCAACGCGCTCAGCGAGCAATACACCTTCTACGACAAGAAGGGGGACGAGGTCACCGAGGAGAAATACAATAGTCTTCCCAAGGTTCTCAAGGGCCCCATCGACACCGCCTTGGTGGTGGGCGAGGATTGGAGCGCGTGGAGCAGCGAGTACCAGTCCTCGGGTGATCCCTTCAAGTCGGAGAGTCCGCGCCGCTTTGTGCAATTGGAATTGATCTTCGCCACCGACGACCCCGAGTTCGCGCCGACGGTCCACTCGCTAGCGATCGAGTTTGAGGAGGCTTTGGTGCAGGAGGCCTTGGGCCGCATCGAGCCGCGCGAGGCGCGCCCCAACGAGGCCACCCGCTTCACCTATGCCTTGGCGACGCGTGCGCTGCCCGCAGACAGCGGCTTCGACCTCTTGCGCTTTACCCTGCCTGGGCCGGTCGATCTCGAAGCTGGCGTGGAGGTGAGCGCGGGAGCAGCACCCATCGATCCCGTGGCGGTGGAAGCGCGGGGCGACTCGCTCTTCATCGCTCTGCCAGAGATAATCGCCGCGGACTCGCTCGAAGTCAGCTTTACTACCCGCGTCCTGCAAAACGCCGCCCTCTTCGCCCTCGACCTCGGCACCAACGAGCGACCGGGTCTGTGGCAATCGGTGGAGGCCATGACCCGTCGCGCCAATATCGTGCTCTTGCCCGAACTGACTAGGAGCCGATGGCTCATCGACGACCTCGCGATAGACCCACTGGCCTTCACCCCCAACGGCGACGGGATCAACGACCAAGTCGCGATCCACTTTGCCGTCTTGAAGGTCGCCGCGCCCGCACCGCAAGTGGATATCTTCGACCTGAGCGGACACCTAGTGGCGCGGCTGAGCCCGTCATCGGCGGGTGGCAGTTTGCGGTCCTATCTGTGGAATGGAGTTGATATACAAGGCGCAGTCGTGCCGCCGGGGATCTATCTCTGCCGCATCGATCTGGGCGCTCAGACCGGAGAGGACAACGCCGTGCGTCTGATCGGGCTGGCGTACTGACGCCCGCTTCGCCGCATTCGCGAGTTGCCCATTTTTAGTCTTTCTTTTTTTTGGGTAGATTCGCGTTAATTCGCGGAGGCTTTGTAGCTTCTTCTTATTGGAAAACAGGAGTCAAACGATGAAGATAACTGGAGTCACACCGTGGCTCGTTAAATCACTAGCGCCTTACCTAGATACCGCCGGTGACCGCCCCAACAGAGAACGAGAGTATGTCTTCGTTCAAGTCTCAA
>JAPOYQ010000477.1 GCA_026706505.1 Gemmatimonadota bacterium | reverse complement strand
CGACACGCCTTGAAAAATCACGAGCGGCCGGCCGGGACGTCTCTCGACAGAAAATCAGAGTCCAGCGCCGCGTATCCACACATCCTTGTGGTTGGTCAGGTACACCGTGAGAAAGCGTCGATCGATCAAGAATCTCATGAGTCGTTCCCGCAATCAGGACCCTGTCAATGGGTTTGAATTATCTATAGCAGAGGGGTTTTGTCAAGCAGGCCGAATTGATTGACAGTCCCGGCGAGGTTCCATTATGTTAGCCGCAATCGGGCGCGTAGCTCAGTTGGTACGAGCGCTACCTTGACACGGTAGAGGTCATCGGTTCGATCCCGGTCGCGCCCACCATTGCCCTTCCACAGAAGTTCAGTAAGTTCTATTAAAGTATTTAATATCAGTTAATTAAAACTTTTCCTGTCTAGACACGTTTAGTTATATTCCTTGACATCCGGGAACATCCGGGGGCACCATTGGGGGCATATAGGTAAGACAAACAAGGAGATGCCCCCAAATGCCTCTTACCGATTTCGCCATTCGTCGTGCCAAGTCCGGTAATAAATCGAGAAAAATATTTGACGGCCGCGGGCTGTACTTGGAAGTGACTCCCCGCGGAGGCAAATACTGGCGCTTGAAGTACCGCTTTGGAGGAAAGGAAAAAAGACTCTCTTTGGGTGTCTATCCCGATGTTTCTCTCAAAGAGGCTCGGCGCCGCTGCGAGGATGCCCGCAGATTGTTGGCTCGGGAGATCGATCCGAGTGAGCACCGCCAGGCATTGAAGGCCGCTAGACAGCAACAGGTATCGAACAGTTTTGAGGCCGTAGCACGCGAATGGTTTTCCAAGCTTGCCCCCAACTGGGCCGATAGTCATTCAAGCCGGATAATTAGCCAGCTCGAACGGGATGTCTTCCCTTGGATCGGAGGCAAGCCGGTGGCCGCCATCGCCCCTTCCCAATTGTTGGCCGTGGCCCGGCGAGTGGAAGAACGCGGAGCTCTCGACACCGCTCATCGGGTGATCCAAAACTGTGGACAGGTTTTTCGCTATGCAGTCGCCACGGGACGTGCCACGTACAATCCGTCAGTGGTCTTGAAGGGTGCATTGCCACCCGTAAAAGGGGGGCACTTCGCTGCCCTGACTGATCCCAAGAAAATTGGCCCACTGCTGAGAGTCTTGGACGGCTACGAAGGGTCACTGATTTTGCGTTGCGCCCTGCGGCTAGCGCCGCTGGTTTTCGTTCGGCCCGGGGAGTTGCGCCGAGCCGAATGGAAGGATATCGACTTGGATGCGGCCGAATGGCGTTTTGCCGTCACCAAGACCGGCACGCTGCATCTGGTGCCCCTTTCCCGCCAAGCAGTCGAGACCCTGCGCGAACTCTACCCACTGACTGGAAATGGGCGCTATGTCTTCCCGAGCGGTCATACGCCGAGGGGAGACCGGCCCATGAGCGAGAATGCCATCCTAGCTGCACTGCGGCGCCTAGGAATCGGCAAGGAAGAAATGAGCGGGCATGGATTTCGAGCCATGGCAAGGACCCTCTTGGATGAAGTGTTGGGCTTTCGTCCTGACTATATTGAGCACCAGTTGGCTCACGCTGTAAGGGATCCCCATGGCCGTGCCTACAACCGGACCGCTTTTTTGCAGGAACGGCGAAAGATGATGCAGGAATGGGCGGATTATCTGGAGCGGCTCAGGGTTGGTGACAAGGCTGGGCCAACCCCGACTGGGCTACCGATTCCGGCCGTCGGTGGCGAGAGCCACCTCTCCCGGCGGGCCGAGCCGGTCTGACAGCCGTTCCGACAGGGACCACTGTGGAGGGAGCGACCTTGCCAAAAACCTGATATTTTTCGCCCGGCAGGTGCTCCTCTGTCACACGCGCGGAGTCGGGTCGCTCCTCTCGACATAGTTCCTGGCGCAAACGAACGCACCCCTGGAGGCGCGAAGACCGATTACTGCCTCCGTAGCGGACGCCTATGGCGAGCGGCTATTGTTCTTTGTGATAGGCTCGTTGTCGTCGACGGACGTTCGCTCGATCGTCATCACAGTCCGTGAAGCGGCGGTCGCCGCCTCGCTCTTCCACGTCTCGACGATGCCCAAGCCACCGGGAGACAATTCCTCGCTTCGCGAGCACTTCGCCTGGACCTACGGGACGCTCGCAATGGTCCACGCCGCTGTCGAGGACGGCAAGACCCGCTACAAGCCGGTGCACTTCATCATTCGCGGTCGCTTCCGGCACGGATTCCTGTCCGAAAAGATGCGGATGCGCCCGCTGCACGACGACGAGAAGACCAAAATCGCTCACGCGACAACGTGCTGCTACTGCGGTCGCGAGGCAAAGCTCTCATTGGATCATCTGATCCCTAAACTCAAGGGCGGACCCGACGCCGCCGACAACATCACCTACGCATGCAGAAGCTGTAACTCGTCCAAGGGACCGAAGGACATGGTGCTCTGGCTCGTGTCGAAGGGCCGATTTCCTGCGATCCTGGTCTTTCGCCGGTACCTCAAGCTGGCGGCTCGCTGGTGCGAGGACGCGAAACTGATGGAAACGTCATGGGCTGATGTCCCTGACGCCTCACTGCCGTTCGACAAACGGTCCCTAAGAGTCAAGTGGCCGGAACCATCCGTACACCGGTTGTGGCCAGACCCGCCAGAACCATGAACCGGCGGCGACAAGCTCCTGATGCTGCTGTTCGAGAGCCGGCGTGTTCTGATGGAGGAATGGGCATGTCATTGCCAGCAAGATCCATCACCGTCCATTTAAGTCTATAACAGACTTTATAATCATTGGGTTACAATAATACACCGTGAATCGGCTTAGCCCGTAACTTCCCTTGCAATCCATGATAATCCCTCATATAATGAGGGAATGTATACTGTAAACGATCCCGCCCACACTCCGCGAAGAACCAAACCCAAGGGCCGCCATCCCGACAAGGCCCTGTCGGCTCCCTTCCTGCGT
>JAPOYQ010000827.1:1407-2948 GCA_026706505.1 Gemmatimonadota bacterium | reverse complement strand
CCGTAGCTCAGCAGGATAGAGCAACAGATTCCTAATCTGTGGGTCGGCGGTTCGAATCCGCCCGGGGGTAGTTTATTTCTTTGCTATCGGCTGTCCCCCAAGCAGTTACGGCCGCACGGCAACCCCTATCTAAAGCGAATTGTATTACTCAGATCAACAGGTTGTGCATTGAGATGACAAGGAGTGAAGAGACGCTACAAATAGCCGGCCAAGTAGAAGCTATGCTGACTGCTTTGGACCGGTTCTCCTCCTTCAGTCGGCTGCTCGAGCCCGACGAGATCGAGCAACTGCGCTCCTTGCTGCGCTGTGCACAGGCGTGTGCCGACAGGCTGGCTGCCGGTAAAGAAGCCCAGCGCACTGCGGACGAACTGGCCGTGCAACATCAGCGTTGCTCAGAGGCGCTTCTCGCGGTGGCACTCAACGGCGATTGGGGTGGTGGCACGCCGGATTTACAAGGGATGTTACTCAACCGGCTCTTCGATGGTCGACACTCGTTTTTGCGCGCTTGCGAAGAGCAGGCTCCAGCAGATGTTCCCGCTATACTGCGCCAGGTTGCGTGCCGCGACTTGCAAAGTGCCTCGGTCTTGGCCCATCCCCCTTGGGGGATATGGCTACGGCTGATTGGCCGCGACGCGGAACCTTTGACCTTCATGCCCGGGGATGGAGTGGAACCCGAAGCCGTTGGTCAACTGAAAGAGCGTTTTGCCCACAGCGAGGATTGGGCTGAGTTGGCTGAGGCGCTCGGATGCTTGATACGCGAGTACGGGCGGGGTGCGCTGCGCCGATTCCCGGCCTTTCGCTTAGTCGATAGGGGGGCCAAACCCAGCTTGGAGCCCATCCGCCACTTTGCGGAATTTCCTCTCGGCTGGCTGGAGGGCAACGAAGCGAGAATCCAAGTCCTTGAGGAAAATACGCGCTATTTGCTCGCCGGTTATCGGGCGCATAACGCGCTGATCTGGGGCCCTCGAGGCGGCGGCAAGTCGACGCTGATACGGGCCCTAGTAGGAAAGTTTTTTGATCGCGGCCTGCGCGCCATCGAGCTCTCCCCGTCTTGCTATCATCTGTTGCCCGATCTTTTTGCCCTCGTCCGAGGGCGTCGCCAGCGCTTTGTGGGTGTGCTGGACAATGTGTCTCTGGGTCGAGGTGACGACAGTCTGCACCTGCTCTCGCGGACGCTCGATGGAGGACTCGAGGCATGCCCGGACAACTTGGTTTTCTATGCGACCTCCAACTACAAGGATTTAGTCGATCGAGAGGGCGAGCGTCCGCAAGGGCTCGGCCAGATGCAGCTAGACGACGAGCGTCCCAACCGAGTTAACCAAGGCATTCAGGCCGAATTCTACGACCCTCAACAACTGCAACGCCTTGATCAGGAGCGGGCGCTAGATGACCGTTTTGCCCTCAAAGTCTTCCTCGATCTGCCTAGCAGGCAGCAATATCGCGCCATGGTTCTGTCCTATGCGCGTCGGGCGGGGATCGACCTGCCAGAAGAAGATTTATTGGCCGCTTTCGAGGTTTGGCGGATGCGACACAATCACGAT
>JAPOYQ010000827.1:0-1368 GCA_026706505.1 Gemmatimonadota bacterium | reverse complement strand
AGAGGCGAGTCGAATCAATCTTCTAGTAGCTCGATCTCGTAACCGTCGGGATCGTCGATAAAGGCCATCTTGCGGCCGGTGGGAAAGGTCGTGCGCCAATCGCTGGGCCATATTTCGATCCCGTTGTTTTCCAACGTGTCGCAAAAGCCGATTAAATCGGGAACCGCGATCGCGAGGTGCATGAGATCTTCGGGGACGGCAAGCTGGTAATCGGCGGAATAGGTCAGCTCTAGAGTGTGTTCATTGCCGGGTAGCTCGAGATGGGCGATTTGGTTACCAGCGGGCGATTTATCGGAGCGGCTCCGGACTTCAAAGCCAAGGTGGGTGCAATACCACTCAATGGAGCGGTCGAGATCGCTGACGCGGATGCGAGTGTGCAGGAAGCGAGCCATAGGGACATCCTTTCGCGGGTTGTATAATTTTGGTAGGGGCTGCTGCGTGTGTAGGCAGTCCCTTGCGCGGGTTAGAACGAGGCGTGTAGATTAAATCAGTCAGGGGATAGAAGCGAAAAGTGGTGCCGAAGAGAGGACGCGAACCCCCACGGGGTTGCCCCCACATGGTCCTGAACCATGCGCGTCTACCAATTTCGCCACTTCGGCAACTGAAAAACAAAAGCTAAATGCAGGGTTTGCAGCCGTCAAGCCCGTTTCCTTTCGCGAAAATAGGCGGGTTATGGCCAAAACGGAAAGTGGTGACAAGCGAGAGTTAATCGCCGTGCAAAACCGCAAAGCTCGGCACGACTACGAGGTGATGGGCCGCTATGAAACCGGCATTGTCTTGCGCGGCACGGAAGTCAAGTCGCTGCGCGCCGGACGAGCTAATCTCAAGGACAGCTTCGCGTTAGTTGAGCACGGCGAAATTTTCCTGCACAATGTCCACATTGCCCAATACGAGAGGGGAAACAGTTTCAACCACGATCCAGAGCGCGTGCGCAAATTGCTCTTGCACCGCAGCGAAATCCGCAGGCTGACGGGGAGGACGCAACAGCAGGGCCTTACCTTGGTGCCGCTTAAGATCTACTTTAAGCGCGGCAGAGCCAAGGTGGAATTGGCACTGGTTCGCGGCAAGAAGCAGTTCGACAAACGCCGGGCTTTGGCCCAACGCCAGGCTGACCGTGATGTCGATCGGGCCCTTAAGGAGCGGCACCGGTGAGTTTGCCTGCGGCCAACCAGAAAGCGACGCGCTGTTCTAAGTGCGGCGGTGGGGGCTTATACTACGACCCGATAGTCGAAGTGGGCCGCTATGGTACACTTCGGCTTTGCGAGTGCGTTGAGTGCCGCTGTGGGGGAAGGGCACCCTACCAGTACTGGGACGACGATTCGCGCAATCAGTGGTGTCACTGCCGTCCCTATCGCCGTAAAATGACGG
>JAPOYQ010000738.1 GCA_026706505.1 Gemmatimonadota bacterium | reverse complement strand
GGCTTGAGCTAGATAATCGTACTCTTCAGCATCGAGAATCAGGGTGTGAAAGTAGAGTGCATCGCGAATTTCGACTAGGTAGGCTAGGCGCAGAATCAGGGCCAAGAGAAAAAGAGCGACTATATAGCGGTTATTTGTGAACATAGACAAGACGCAGGCAGCGAGTGTCTGTTCCTCGACAATGGCAAAAAAGTTGGCTTTATTGGGTGTTGTAAATTGTAAATTTCGTCTCTAGGTTGATGCCTTAATATGCGGCCCTAAAGACATTGGAGAAAATGATGAAATACCTAAGCCCCAAGGCAATGATACGCCTTGTATCCACCGCGACAAGATGGGTGATCGGGACGGCGCTGCTGGCTATTTTGTGGGCTGGGTGCGCTGAGCAAAAGGAAAAAGCCTCCCAGCCGCAGGCAGAACTCGTCACCACTCCAGACTCGACGGCCCAGTGGAAACTGGAATTGGCTCGGGTGGGAGACCGATCCATCACCGCTGGTCAGCTACGGGCGTTCTACGGCAAAATCCCCAATTACCTCCAGAGCGACAGTAAAGGACTAGAGAAGGAACGCAACCATTTGCAGACGCTCATCGATATGGAGTTGCTGCAGTTGGAGGCCAAGGAGCAAGGGATAGATCGCCTGCCAGCCTTCATCTATAAGATAGCCCAGTACAGGAAGGAAAAACTTGTTGGCCTCTACCAAATCAAAAAGATCAAGGTGCGAGTCTCGGGACAGGAGGTCAATGATTACTTCCGGGAACAGGAATTGGCGCGCAAGGTCCGCTTTGCTCAACTCATCACCACCAGTGAAGACAGCGCTTGGTCCGCACTGCGCGAGATCACCTCGGGGCGAGATTTTGGGGAGGTGGCCGAGCAGTGGTCCATCCACGAACCAACAATGGAGCAAGGAGGAGATACCGGTCGGTATGTCGGCAAGCTGGATATGCCGCCCTATCTGCGTACGCCCCTCTTCGCGCTTGAAGCAGGAGAAGTGAGCCAGCCCATAGACATCGGTGGTCATTTCGCCCTTTTCAAGGCTCTGGATTCAATCGAAACCGGGCTAGACGCCGAGCAATTCCAAAATATCTACCGCCAACTCTTCATCGAACGCACCGTCGGAGCGAGGGCTGCCCTGACCGACAGCCTCAAAAAAGCCCTCAAACTCGAAAGGGACCAGCGGGGGTTGGATGCCTTCTCGGCGGCAATGCACAGGGGAGCCACCTCTGGGGATGAAGAGGTGCGGGCCATAGTTCTCTACCGCTATGAAGGAGGAACGATCACGGCCGGAGATGTATTCGATGCCGCCAGTCAACTCAAATACAAAACGCTGGACTTGCGCAACAAAGAGGCCGTCATCGAGTACGCCGAAGGCACCTTGGCCCCCGATGCGCTCTTTGTCGAGGCCGCCCTGCGGGAAGGCCTAGATCGGGAAAAGGAAGTGACGCAATGGCTGGCGAGGAAACGAGAACAGGAATTGGTCGTGCAGTTGCGCGTCCAAGTATTGAAGGAGCGCGTAAGCATTTCCGCAGAGGATATCCACCGGGAATACGAAGAAAATCCCGACCGCTACATGAAGCCCGACCAGATCGAGATCCAGGAAATCCTCGTCGCCACCGAAGAGGAGGCCAAGGACTTCCATGGATGCCCCCTGCTGGAGGCATCCATGGGAGATTTGGCACGCCAGTACTCCAAACGCCCTCCAGAGCTGCGAGATGAGGAGGGCCGGCGGCGTTTTACGGTTGCGGCCGTAGCGGTGTACGGACACTTGGTGGCGGCGGCCCGTAAAGCCCCCGTGGGCGAATTGACCGGGCCGCTGCAGGTGCGCGAGGGATACTCCATTTTCAAGGTATTGTCCCGCGAGCAACAGCGGGCCTCCTTTGAAGAAGCTAAAAAGCGGGTGCGAGCCACAGTCAACTGGATCAAGAAGCAGCAGGTATTCGAGCAATTCTTGGCCGAACTACGGACTAAGTACGCCGCTCAGGTCGAGATCCGAGACGACAACCTGAAACGCGCTCTCACGAGCGGTTAGCTTGGAATCCTCACCGCAGAGGCGGGCGATTAGGCCAGACTAGGCGAGAAAAGCACCAAATGCCAGAGAAGAACGCAGGGCGCATCCCCTTCAGATGGGGTACAGGTGCTATCTTGTTACTGGCGCTGGCGCTGCGCTGGCCGGTACCTGCGCCGTCCTGGACCCACTTCGACGAGATTGCTTTCATAGTCCTGCCGCTGGGTTTCTGGAGCGGCGATCTCAATCCCCATTACTTTAACTACCCCACCTTTCACTTCTACCTTAGTTCCCTTTTGTACCTGCTCTACTATTTGGCGACAAGCGCCGAATCAGTAGAGCAGTTTGTGGCCTATCACCTGCTGGTGGACGGCCGCGATTTGCTGGCGCTAGTGCGCGGGGCCAACACCCTGCTGGCCGTTGCCACAGTAGGAGCTGTCGCCTGTCTGGGACGACGCCTCTACGGCGTCAGATCAGGGCTCTTGGCCGCCCTGATCTTGGCGACCATGCCGCTAGCTGTGCGTTTTGCCCATTTGGCCATCGTGGATACGCCGGCTGTCTTCTGGGCGGTAATGGCCCTATTGTGGGCCGTGCGGGCCCGGCAGGATGGGCGCGTGCGGGATTTTCTGGTGGCGGGCATTTTCACTGGCTTGGCTGCGGCGACCAAGTACCCGGCAATCCTAGTGGCAGTGCCAGTGGCCACGGCGATTTTACTGAGGCGACCTTGGCCACAGAGGTGCAGTATCTGGGTCGTCAGTGGGGCTGCGTTGAGTTTTGCCTTAGCCACGCCCTTTGTCTGGCTCGACGCCGGGCAGTTTTGGAGCCATTTCGCCGACATGGGACGGACCCATTTGCTGGCCGAGTCGAGCACAGAGGAACGGGCTTGGCTCTACCACCTGCGCTATACCTTGCGTCACGGTCTGGGCATAGTGGCTGCCGTGGCCGTAGCCC
>JAPOYQ010000854.1 GCA_026706505.1 Gemmatimonadota bacterium | reverse complement strand
ATGTCCATGTGGTCGTCCGACTACCCCCACTCGGTGACCCTGTGGCCCGACAGCCGCAAGATCATCGCCGAGCTGGTCGACGGCATGACCGACGCCGACACCGAAAAAGTCCTCTACGCCAACGCCGCCCGGGTCTACAAGTACAACTGACCGGCAGGGTTGCTAGCTCTAACCAGCCCTTCTGTTGGATCTATCGCGCGTCGTGAGAGACCCTTAATGGTGATTTTTATTCTGTTTTAGCAATTGCTAATGAGTTTCCATATATGCTGGTCCAGTAATTCGTTCAGATGTCCCAAAGCAGAAAGGTAGGCTTGGTCATACAATGAAATTAGCTACTCGTACAACAAAAGGGGACAAGACGATGCCACTCGGATATGTGATGAAGGTCTCATCCAACGGACAGGTCTCCATCCCTGCTGAAGTCCGAGCCCGGTGGAAGGCTGAGCAATGGACCACAGAGCGAGTGGTGATCGCCGACTTAGGCGACTACATCGTGATGCGGCCTATGTCAGAGGATCCGTTCAAAGAACTTGTGGGCAAGTATCCCGGCAAGGGGCCCTCAACCGATGAAATGCGCCGTATGGACCGAGAAGAGGACGCCCGCTACGAGGAGGCCCGTGAATCGGCCCGCGTAGCCCGGACGTGATCATTCTTGATGCCTATCCCGTAATCGGCTTGTTGCGCGACGAGCCGGTAGCCGTTGAGGCGAGAGTTCTACTGGAATCAGGAACGCCTGCCCGGCTGACCCCGCTTGGGGTGGCCGAAGTGGTCGACCGCCGAATCCGGCTCGATGAAGTCGACCTGGAGACCGTTGTCATGGATCTCATGGAGTTTGGTCTAGCCGAACCCGCGCCTCTGGATTCGCAAACAGCCGCTCGAGCCGGCGACCTCCGCGCCCGCCACTACCACCGAACAACCCGATCGGTCAGCCTCGCCGACTGCGTCGTTGCCGAGACTGCCCGGTCGGCTCAGGCCAGAGTGGCCACCAGCGACCCCCACCTGCTCGACCTATGCGCCGACGAGGGGATCCAAACGATCCCCCTCCCCGACAGCCGCGGCCACCGCTGGACCCCAACCAACACATAGCCCCTCCGGCCTACAAATACAACTGACTCCGAACGATGCCATAGCCTCGAACTGGGAAACCTCAGCGTCGAGGAGACATCCCGATGGGCATCACCATCTACTACAACGCCGCCTGCTCAGACTGCGCCCGGCTGGCCGGTCGAACCAGGAAGCTGGACTGGTTAGGCCGCATCGAATTTTCCACTGTCGACTCGCCTATCGGCCCGGTGCCTCCTGGCGAGATCGTCGTGGTCGATCGCAAGACGCAAAGGGTCTTCACCGGCATCTACGCCACCAGGACGATCTGTCTGCAAGTGCCCGCCTTCGCTTTGGCGGGACTTGCCCTTTATATCCCTCCGATTCGAAATCACTTCGGCCGTAAGAAACCGGGATGCAATGGCGATGCCTGCGAGATTTGAGCAGGTCACGCTGCTGGTGCTGGTGCTGGCCCTAGTGCACCTTGTGGTCCAGTTGACCCACGGCTACAGCCACATAGAAGCCGACGTGGGCCTATCAGCCATGCAGCAGGTGTTCATCTACGTAGTGGCGACGTTCATGCCGCTGGCTGCTGTATACGTCGCGCTTCGCAAGGACGTGCGACTGGGTGCTGGGCTGTTCGCAGTTTCGATGGCCGCGGCATTCCTATTCGGCTATCTGGCCCACTTCGTCATAGACAGCCCCGACCTCCACTCCAACGTCGTCGGCGATTTTGCAGCCCTTTTCTTCCACTCCGCGATAAGCCTGGCCATCATCGAGTTCGTCGGATTCGCCTTCGGCTTGACTATCGCCACCCGCAAACCCCGATAGCCCGACAAGGACCGACCTTTTATAGGTGGCGGTGGTCTTCGAAGTCTTCCGGTAACTCGATGGGGAAGTCGGGATGCGCTGCCGTTCCGCTCTGTTCAAGTGGATTGGAGGAAGAACTCGAATCGTTCTGCCAAGAGTTCGCGATCAGGTTGAGCAGCCCGTCGGTCGGGGATTTGCAAATTGGCGTCGTGGAGACTTTGGATGGCGTAACGCAGCGTCGGTCCGTCGGTCTCATCACGCACGTCTGACCGGATCTTGACTCGGTAATCAGGGCTTATGCCCAACAGGTTGTTGTCGTAGGCAGCATGGTGGAGCTTGCACATGGATATGCCGTTGGGAACAACCGCCTCCCCACCGTCGGCGTCCGGCTTGATGTGCGCGGCATCCAGCAACTCGGGATGACGCAGCCTGCACACGCCGCATTGCGAACGGTACGCCGCTAGCACACGCGCCCGGAAAAGCGGTTGATGGAGCCGGGCCTTAGTCACACGATGGGCATACTCAGTTGATAGTGACGGGACTTCGGTTCCCGTCCGCTGCCACTCATTTCGCTGGTGTTCATCTAGAGCTATCACGAACTGATGCAATCCAGGCTCCTCATCCAGTACATATACGGGAAATACCGGCAAGTACACACCAGGGGCGACACCTTGGAACCAAATCAGCGGAAGCTGATGTTCGCATGCGGCCCGTAAGGCCCGGTTTGTATAGCGCTGCGGGTCGGTCCCTTCCCACTTGTAGCGCATGTAGCCGTCAGGGCCGGGGTGGTCGTCATAGGGTTGGTAGGCCGGAGATTTCGCGTACGTCGTAGTGATCGAGAGCGCAGCATCCAACTTCTTTGGTTTGTGAATGCCCTGTTGCACCCAAAGAGGGAACCTCTGACCTCGGAATGTGAAACCACTCTTCAGGTCGTCCCAATGGACCAGACCGCCAGATTGGGCAATGAGATTGCGAAGATATGCGAACGCCGAGAGCCTGAGTTCCATGTCTAGCGCAGCATCAACAGCCACCAGATCAAGGTACCGCAACCACCGAGCTATTGGTGGCGGCGGTCTTCGAAGTCTTCGGGGAGGTCGATGGGGGGGTCGGGGAG
>JAPOYQ010000214.1 GCA_026706505.1 Gemmatimonadota bacterium | reverse complement strand
CACCCGGTCGCGGAATTTGCCGCCCAAGAGCCGATAAACGGGTACGCCTTGAGCCTTGCCAGCCAAATCCCACAGCGCGACCTCAAGGCCGGTCAGCGCCGAAATCGCCAAGCCCGACATGCCGCCGCGGAAGATGTAACTGCGGCGGATGCCTTCAAAAAGCGCATCGACATCGCGCGGGTCCTGGCCGATGAGCTGGGCGGCCATGGTCTGGGTGGAGCCGCGCCAGCCGCCATCGACGTGGCTGGCCTCGCCAGTGCCGTAGATGCCCTCGTCGGTGTGGATGCGAACGTAGTGGTAGAGGTAGTGGTTTACGCGTACTTCAGCGGTTTTGACATCTGTGATCTTCAATGGAGACCCTTTCTTCTATATGTATAGTTGGCCGATGGCGCGCGTGGCCGCGTCGCAGTACCAGAGCACGCCCTCATGGATGGTTAGCCCGTGGACTTCGGTAGGGGCCTCGACGCGGACCACCTCCCAGATGCGCCCGTCTTCGGGATCAAGGCGGTTGATAGTGCCAGCCGAGGTGTCGGCGACCCAGAGGGTGCCGTCGTCAGCCCAAGCTAGGCCGTGAACCCGGAGGCCGGGGACGCGAAAGGAATGAACTTCTTCCCAAGTGTCGGCATCCATCACGTGGACGAATTGCGACGGCGGCGAGGCCACGTACACCTTGCCCTCCTTCCACTCGAGGCCGTGGGCTCCCGTGACGCGGCCGTTCTGCTGGTCGGCGACCCAAGCGACGACGCCATTGCCGGGCGAATCCAACTTGGCGATGGTCTGGCCCGTAGCCGGGTCGAGGCGGGCGATCTTAAGCTCAAAGGTCGAGGCGATCCACAGCGATCCGTCGCCGAGCGTAATGCCGCTGGAGTGTGCGGTGTCGGTCTGGGCTTCAAAGAGGATTTCGCCGCTTTCGTAGTCGAATTTATAGATCTTGAGGTCCACTTGGTCGATGCACCAGAGGCCGTCGGGCGCGGCTTGCAGGCCGTTGGGCTGGGGTCCAGGGCATTTGAAACGCTCTTCAACGCGGGCGATCTGAACGGTCATAGAATTCTTTCTTTGCTAGAGGTTGGGATTAGTAATCCGCAGATGGACGCAGATGGAGCTATAGAATGCTTTCGGGATTAGGCCGACAGGCCCATGAGATAGTTCCAGTTCTGGCGGCGGATGGCGCGCTCCTTGTAGTGGTCGCTCTGGGAGACGCCCAACGGATTGGTGAAGTTGAGGATGTTGGTCACGTCCTCGGCCCGGTCGCGCTCGTTCCAGTCGGCGGGTTTGTTGGCCGCCTCGGGATCGTGGTTCCAAGTGGGTGAGGTGTTGTCCTGCGTGCGGCGGAAGAGGAACTTGATCATGTGGCGCTTGTGCGGCGAGCGGTTGGCCGCGGTGCCGTGCCAGAGGTCGTAGTGCGTAAAGGCCACGGTCCCGGCCTTGACCACGAGTGGCACTTGGCCGCGGATGTTGGTGTACGTGGCCATGCGATCCGTCGGCGCGTTGCGGAACTGGGTGCCCGGGACGATGATCGTCGGCCCCATGTCGGGCGTGACGTCGGTCGGGTAGTACAGCCCTAAGAAGCGGTTGAGCAGCACGTCGCGGTTGTTGAGGCCGTCTTGGTGCCAGTTCATGTGCGGAGAGTTCGGCTGCTTGCAGTGCCAGTGGCGATGCGACTGCACCTCGTAGTCCGGGCCGAGCAGGCTGACGAGCGCGCCTGTGACGGCCGGGTGATTGAGCACTTGCCAGAGCTCAGGCACGGCTTCAGTGATAGCGTCGCCGGGGTTGTAGTCGAGCGCGTCGAGCTGGGCGGCGATGGACTCGTTGAGCCCGGCGGGCAATTCCGGCTCGACGAGGTGGTAGCCGGTGACGAGGAAACGGGCCACTTCGGCGTCGCTGAGCAGGTACTCACTCATCGGCGATAACCTCCATTTTCTGTAGGATGAACTCATAGCCAATCACGTCCAACTCCCTGTCGTCGAACGGAGCTTGTAGGTGGGGGAATTGGACGATTTGCCAGCCGTCCACTACGGCGTCGTGTACGGTTTCGTAGGGCCACTCGGGTGCTGATTCAGCGTGGATTTCGGGCGCAAAGCCTGCGACCGGCTCGATGAGCGTTAGGCCGATGATATTGGACATGACGCTCGGGGTGCGCGCCTGCAGGTAGAGCAGGCGTTGGCGGGGTGCGTCCATTGGGGTTGAGCCATTCCTGTGGTGCGGGATGTGTACAGCGCGGCGCTTAATATAAAACGGTCGTGCGGTGCGGCCAATGACGCCTCTTGATAGCAGCGGCCCTCTTCCTTAGCTTGCCCTGCCGCACGGAATTCTACTAAAGGAGAAAATATAAGGTGCAGTACAATACCCTAGGCCGCACGGGCGTCAAAGTGTCTGCCCTGTGCTACGGTACTATGGCCTTTGGCGGCGATGCGGACGAGGCGACCTCCGGGCAGATGTATCGCTACTGCCGCGAGTTGGGGATCAATTTTTTCGACACGGCCAATGTCTATTCCAACGGGCGTTCCGAGGAGATATTGGGCCGATTGATCCAAGGCGAGCGCGACGAGTTGGTAATCACCTCGAAAGTCTGCGGCGCGATGGGCGACGGCCCCAACGACCGGGGCTTGTCGCGGCGGCATATCGCGCAGGCCGTAGAGGCCAGTCTCAGGCGGTTGCAGACGGACCGCCTCGATCTGTACTTCGTCCACAATTTCGACGAAGATACGCCGATGGAAGAGACCCTCGCCGCGCTCGACGACTTGGTGCGCGGCGGCAAAATCCTCTACCCGGCCGTGAGCAACTGGGCCGCTTGGCAGATTGCCAAAGCCCTCGGCCACTGCGCCCGCGAAGGACTGTCACCCTTTGCCTGCATTCAGCCCATGTACAGCTTAGCCAAGCGGCAAGTAGAAGTAGAAATCCTGCCACTGGCCCGCTCAGAGGGCTTGGGCGTGATTGCCTATAGCCCCTTAGGCGGCGGCTTGCTGACCGGCAAGTACGGGAT
>JAPOYQ010000633.1 GCA_026706505.1 Gemmatimonadota bacterium | reverse complement strand
GGTGGGGTCCTTCGCCGAGGCTCGCGCCATAGGGGTTGTGTACTGATGTTGCGGTGGATCGCACTATGGGCCGCCCTCTGGGCTTGGCAGGCGCAGCCAGCGCAGGCGCAGGATCTGTGGAAACTAGGGGGCCAAGGTGGCCGTTCCTGGGCCGAGACCGCTGCGCTCAACGTGATGGGCGATGAAACTAGCGCGCCCGGCGCGCTCCAGCCGTGGGAGTTGCGGCCCGACGTCAACTTCCTCCCCCTAGTGTCGCAGCGCTTTACCTGGGATCGCTGGCAGTTTCCCCTAGATCCGTTCTGGACGGAGGGTATCCCTCGGCTCTGGCGGGGGCCTGGCAACCAGCAGTTCGCTCAGCAATTCCAGCCCATATCCACGTACGTTGACGGCGATCCCCAGACCTTCAATTGGAACACCAACTTCGGCCCCGGCGGCAGCAAGACCAATAGCGAATTTTACACGATTGACCCAGGTGCTCCCGTGCCGGTGGAGCGCTTTGAGATCCACCTGCCGCCCGAATTCGATCCCAAGACCGGCGAGGCCAACCCAGACTGCTGCGATCAGTTTGGCAAGCCCTGGACCCACTACATTCCCCACCAAGGCGAGCTGACGGGCAGCCTCATTGAGACCACGGATATGTTGCTCGAAGGCCGCTCTCAGAACCGGTACGGCGAGCATTATAAGCCTCTGCCGATCCGCTTGGGCAGCGTGGAGCAGCACTTAGTCGCCCCCATCATCATCGACTTTCCGTTGCAATACCTGCGCTTCGTGCGTTGGCGAACCTTCCCGGATAACCCGGATGCTCCCGGGGTGAAGATCAACTTCGCCCTCGCGTATGGCGAGTTCGAGCTGTACGGCCGCGGCTTTGCCGGCCAGACTCGCTACGTAAGCCACGTCCAAGACTTGGGTCAGCCGGCCACGCTGGGAAGGGTGTTCATGGCGGTCAGCAAGTGGCGGCGACAAGGCGCTGGGTGGAGCGAAACCGCAGATGGCGAGCGCCGCTGGCAGGTCGGCGAACTGGTCGAAGCGCCGGACGCCGAAGTGGACGTCGTCTTCCGCCTCAAAAACGGCACGGACGCCGATCCCCTGACGTACTTCACTTGGAACGACCTAGGCGAATTGGCCGAGATCGAGCGGACTGCATGGGAAGCACTCAAGTTGCGGACCAACGACAGCGACCCGAGCTTCGTGGGCTGGCGGGGGCCCGTCACCGAGGATCGAGAAGAGTGGACGCCTTGGTCTGGCGCGGTGAATCAATCTGGCACGCGCCTCGACCTGCCCAGCCGCCGGTTCTTCCAGTTAGAGGTGCAAATGACGACGGCCAGCTCGGTAGAAATGGCGCGGGTGGATTCGCTGTCCATTGAACTATTCCCGCTGCTGGTTCCCACCCTAGTCGGCGAGGTCGGCCTGCTTGGCGATTCCCTTGCAATACTGGCCCAAGTGCCCATAGGCGAGCCAACCGAGTTCGCATACGCCATCCGCGCTGGCTTTGGCGGCGGGGCGGCAGCCGGCTTCGACGCCTTGCACATCGCCACGCCAGCCGAGCCAGAGTTTTTGTATCTGAGGGATGCTGCCGATGAGGCCGTCCAACCCGACAGCGCGCGGACCGATGCCGCAGGCTTGACCCTGTATCTGCCCGAGCCGATTCGCGCCGACGAGACCTTGCGGATCGGCCTCAAGACCGCGCTCTATACGGTCTCGGCCCAGTTGCGCGGCGAGGTTTTCAACCGCGCCAATAGCGTCTTGCGCCAGCAGGTTGAAGAAGGCGATGCAGTCGCGGCGATCGGCACCCAACAGCTACAAGTGGTCGCTGCGGGCCGCGCCGTCGAGCAGGTCCTCGGCGGGCTGGAAATCGCGCCCCGCACGTTCACTCCCAACGGAGACGGGCACAACGACCTGCTAAAAATTAAGTACACCTTGTTCGGGGTTTTGGACGCGGCCGTGGAAATCACGTTTTTCACGCTCGCGGGCGAACCCGTAGATCGCATTCTCGCCGAGCACCAAGGCGGCGGTGTTCACACCGCATTGTGGACTGGTCGCAATGCGGCCGGCCGGCTGTTTAGACCGGGGTTGTACTTGTGCCAAGTGCAGGCCCAGACCGGCCGGGGCCGCTTTGAACGCACCCAGTCCGTGGCCTTGGTCTATTGAGACGAGTGAGCATGAACCGGATCGCAGTGTTTCCTCTGTTGCTGGCCCTGTTGGCGGGCAGTGCCGCTTGGGGCCAGCACCAAGCCTATCGCCTGGATCGCCAGGCCCAATGGGAGGAATGGACCTTTCCCCCAGGTCTCCTCCAATTCGACCCGGACGGCGCCTTCACGCTAGTATCGTTCCCAGATACGGTCAATGCCGCACTCGACGCTCCCGAGTACACGCATATAGGAGCGGGCAACACAGAGATCCAAGGCGGCGTGCGGCGGGCGGGCTCTACGGCCCGCGCGGCCGGGATCGCCGCCGGCAACATCATTGACGGCGACTATCAAACCTTCTGGAAACCCGATCCGAACGCCCCGCTTGAGGACTGGTGGATTGAGGTCGATCTAGGGCGCGTGGTGCCGCTGACCAAGATTCGGCTAATTTTTCCCGACGAGGAAGGGGCACGGCCCCTGCGCGACTTCCGGGTTTTTGGGACGCGGGGCTACCGCGAAGCCATTGGCCAGGATCTATTTGCGTACAGCGTGTTGGGTGGGACCACCCGTTACAACGACCAGATGGTCGTGGAATACGAACTCAGCCCTTGGCGGGAGTTAACTACGCGTACCCTGCACACGGGCTTGGAAGGTGCCACAGATGTAACACCTCCGCCCTTTCATACCGTGCAGTACATCCGCATCCGGGCCGATTCCAAGAGCGAAGACGCGGCCCTCGCCGAGGTAGAAGCCTACACCCTCGGCGAGAACGTGGCCTTACAGGCCATCCGGCGGGGTGGTCAAGTGGAGGAACAATCCGGCCGCGGCGCGGTGATGATAGACGGCGATCAAAACACGAGGGCT
>JAPOYQ010000461.1 GCA_026706505.1 Gemmatimonadota bacterium | reverse complement strand
ACGTGGGAGGTCCCGACCTGCCCCCGGGCGTCGACGAGATGGCGGCGCAGCTCGATAGGAGATCGCCACGGGCGTGGAAAAGAACATCGCGCTGACGCGCTTGCAGCGCTGCAAAAGCTGCGAGGGGACCGGCGCGGCCAGTGGAGCGGACCGCAAGGCCTGCAGCACTTGCGGCGGGAGAGGCCAAGTACAACAGATGGCGCGCACTCTATTCGGGCCGTCGATGACCGTGGTGACGTGTCCAGCCTGCGAAGGAGAGGGCCACATTGTGTCCAATCCCTGCCCAGAGTGCCGAGGCGAGGGCCGCGAGCGCGGCCGGACAACCCTGACGGTGCGGATTCCCGCTGGCGTCCAAGAGGGCAACTACATTCCATTGCGCGGCCAAGGCGAAGTCGGACCGCGCGGTGGGCCAGCCGGAGATTGCTTGGTCTTTATAGAGGAAAAAGAGCACGACTATTTTATCCGCGATGGCAACCACGTGATCTACCAATTGCCCTTGGGTTTTGGCCAAGCTGCGCTAGGCACGGAGGTAGAAGTTCCGACCTTATCTGGCAAGGCTATGTTGAAGATTCCCCCCGGCACCCAATCCGGGCGCGTCTTCCGCATGGGGGGGCGGGGCATCCCGGACGTCAATGGCCGCGGTGTCGGCGATCAGCTAGTCGAGGTCGTCTTGTGGACTCCCGAGGGCCTCAGCCGCCGAGAGCGCGAACTATTCACCGAGCTAGCTGAGTTCGAAAAAGAGCGCGTCGCCAAAGAGGGCGAAAGCTTCTTCGCCAAAGTGCGCAACGCCTTCCGCTCCTAAGAGCAGGTACAATTGTCCGTTCCCCGAACCGGCCCCTTAGCCCAAGTGCGCCATACCGTCGCCATTGCCAGTGCCAAGGGCGGCGTGGGCAAATCGACTGTAAGTATCAACTTGGCCGTGAGTCTGGCGGCCCAAGGGGCTCGCGTTGGCCTGCTCGACGCCGACATCTACGGCCCGAGTATTCCCTTGATGATGGGTATCAGGCAGCAGCCTACAACTGGGATGCAAGGTACTATGCTTCCGGTCTATAAGGCCGGGGTTGCCCTGATGTCGATTGGTTTTATTGCCGGCGAGAACGCGCCCGTGGTCTGGCGGGGGCCACTGTTGGCCCGGGCGTTGCAGCAGTTTTTGAACCAAGTAGAGTGGGGGTCGCTCGACTATTTGTTGATCGATCTGCCACCCGGCACTGGAGATGTGCCGCTTACCTTAAGTCAAGCCGTGGCCCTGTCCGGTGCCTTGATCGTGACCACTCCGCAGAGCGTGGCACTAGAGGATGTGGAACGGGGTATCGCCATGTTTTCCAAGGTCGAGGTGGATATCCTCGGAGTCGTCGAAAACATGAGCTATTACCTGTGCAGCCAATGCGATCAACGCCACGAAATCTTCGGGAGTGGCGGAGGACGCGAGGCTGCGGAGCGGTTGGGGTTGCCTTTCTTGGGGGCGTTGCCCCTCTCGGCTGCAATTCGCCAAAGTGGGGATGAAGGACGGGCCGAGCCCGATCCCCTTTTCGCCGCAATTGGCGAGGGGTTAGTTGCCGAGTTGCGGCGCTTAGAGGCTAGTGAATAAGCGGGCTTGGCACTGCTTGCGGCTAGAGGTGCCTACGGCTTGCGCCGAGGATGTGAGTGCGTGGGCGTACGAGCTAGGTAGTTGCGGCCTTCAGGCCGAAGAAGCAGGGGAGCGAACTCGGTTGAGCGCGTACTTTGCGGCTGAGCCGGCGTGTGATTTGGCTGAAGTCCAGCGCGAGCTAGCGCATAGACTCGCCGCGCTCGGTTTGGCGTCGCCGATAGGCACCGAATGCGTGGAGGAACGGGATTGGGAGGCCGAGTGGCGGCGGTTCTTTGCGCCGGTGTGGGCCACCGAGCGGATCGTCGTTCACCCTTCGTGGATTCCGGTCGAGATAGCCGAAGGCCAAATCGCCGTGCGCATAGACCCCCAAATGGCCTTTGGCACAGGAGGGCACGAATCGACCCAGCTCTGCTTGCAGGCGCTGGAGAGCTACTTGCGTCCCGGGGCGCGCTGTCTAGACTTGGGGACGGGCAGCGGCATTCTCAGCATTGCCGCCGCGTTGCTAGGGGCGGGGTCGGTGCTCGCTGTGGACATCGACGAGAAGGCCGTGGCCAATGCGCGGGAAAACTTGGCGCACAACCGCATCGGATCTGAGCAGGTCGAGGTGCGACTGGGAGGGATAGAGGCAGTCGTGGAAAGCCCCCTTGACTTGGTTTTGGCCAACATCCAAAGCCACGTGTTGCGGCCCCTACTGACCTCTTTGCGCAGCTTGTTGGCAGAGGATGGACGGATCGCGTTTTCGGGTTTGCTGGCGCGGGAAGAAGCGGCTTTTTGCCGCTGGGTCACAGAAGCTAAATTGGAGGTCGATACAATCTTGGCAAAAGAGGAGTGGATCTGCGTGGTCGCGCGAAACTGTGGAGGTCAACTTGACTAGCATTCTAGTCCTACACGGACCCAATCTCAACTTGCTGGGAACGCGCGAGCCCGAGGTGTATGGTCGGGAGACCTTGGCCGCAATCGACGCGTTGATCGCCGACCACGCGCAGCGGCTCGGGGTGCAGGTGCGCAGCCATCAATCCAATTGCGAGGGTGCGCTAATCGACGCCCTGCACCAAGCCCAAGAGCAGGGCCTGCTGTTCAATCCGGGGGCGTTTACCCACTACAGCCTTGCCCTGCGCGACGCTGTGGCGGCTAAGGGATTGCCTGCCGTCGAGGTTCATCTGTCTAATGTTCACGCCCGGGAAGCGTTTCGCCAACACTCGGTTATCGCACCCGTCTGTCTCGGGCAAATCGCCGGGTTTGGCAGTTTTAGCTATGTGCTCGGGCTAGAGGCTTTGGTATATCACCTGAGGGGAGCGAAAGGTTCTCAGAACGAATAGACGTAGGATACGCCGACGCGCGGCTCGCCGTCGCGGAAACTGAGTTCGGGAAAGATGCGACGGGTGCTTTTGCGCGGAATCAGGGCCACCC
>JAPOYQ010000150.1 GCA_026706505.1 Gemmatimonadota bacterium | reverse complement strand
GTCCGCCAGTCCGCCAGTCCGCCAGTCCGCCAGTCCGCCAGTCCGCCAGTCCGCATTATGTGAGGTCATCGGGGGCGCTCCATGAGCGCTCCGAACTGGACCAATCAGACCATCTGGACGGGGGACAACCTCCCGATCATGCGCGGCATGAACAGTGCCAGCGTTGACCTAATCTATCTCGATCCGCCCTTCAACTCCAAGGCCAACTACGCCGCGCCCATCGGGAGCAAGGCTGCAGGCGCGTGGTTCAAGGATACGTGGACGCTATCCGATGTTGACGCAGAGTGGATCAACCTCATTGAAGCGAAGCACGCGGCGCTGTACCGCGTGCTACTGGCCGCCATGAGTGCGAGTGACAAGAGCTATCTCGCGTACATGGCGGCGCGCTTGCTTGAAATGCGGCGCATCCTGAAGCCTCGCGGGAGCATTTACCTGCATTGCGATCCAACGATGAGTCACTACCTCAAGCTGGTCATGGACGCGATCTTCGGGCGCAAAGCGTTTCGGAATGAAATTGTGTGGTGCTATCGGGGTGGGGGAGTACCGCCCAGGGACTTCGCCAGAAAACACGATCTGATTCTCAGATACTCGCCGGGAACGCCGATATTCAATGTTGATGCCGTCAGAATTCCCTACTCTCTTGATTCCCAAGAGCGCCTTGAATATCCGGCGAGAGCCTTCCGGCCTGGCCGGACATATGACAATTACAAGCCCAACCCGAAGGGCAAGCACCCGGAAGATTGGTGGCCTATTCAGCCACTGATGCCATCGGACAAGAGGGAGCGGACAGGCTACCCGACACAGAAACCCCTGACGCTCCTGAGACGCATCATCGCCGCGAGCAGCGATGCGGCCGATATGGTGCTAGATCCGTTTGCAGGCTGTGCCACGGCATGTATCGCCGCCGAGCAACTACACCGGCAGTGGGCCGGTATTGATATCTCTCCGAAAGCCGCTGATCTCGTCAAGATGCGCATGGATCGCGACTTGCAGTTGTTCTATCGGGGAGCGGTCAGAACGGATATTCCGTTGCGCACTGATCTAGGCAAGCTCCCGCCGTACAACTGTCCGGCGAACCGCCGAGAACTCTATGGCGAACAGCAGGGCGATTGCGCGGGCTGCGATACGCACTTTGAAGCGCGAAACCTTGAGGTAGATCACATCATCGCGCGAGGCAAGGGCGGGACGAACCATATCGAGAACCTGCAACTGTTATGCGGCTCCTGTAACCGGATCAAAGGGGATCGCGGCATGGAGTACCTACGAGTTAAGTTGCAGTTATGATAACAGATTTATGGGAGTCAAGTATATAATTACCAGTTTCGGCTACTTGCTGGACTTCCGCAGGTTCACGATCCGCTTCACCATCCGGCAGTTGTCGGCTTCCGTCTTGCTCCCCTTCGACCACGGGACGATGTGGTCGGCGTCCATGTCCTCGATCTTGCACGGCTCCCTGGTCTCCGCGCACTTGCCGCCCTGCCGTTCATACGCCTCGCGGCGCATCGCTGGGGAGAATGCCCGGACGTTCAGGCGGTGCTCGTCCCGGGTGAGCACGTCCCCTTCTTGTTGGTCACGTCCTCATCGAGCATCAGATTGGCAACTTCTTTTTCGAGTTCGGCGGGATCGAGGGACTCGTCCGACATGACCTCATAGAGGCTGCCCCAATCTACGCCCTTCATCTCCCTGCGGTAGTTGGGGAACAGCGCGGCGGTCCGGTCGATAACCGCACGGAAGTGCTGCCACAGGGCCGAAGCGGTACGGTCGTGCTGGTGGGCGGCCATGTGCTCCTTGACGGACTGGCCCTCATCCTTGTGCCAGCGGATCGCCGTTTCGAGATAGTCTTGGCGGATGGGCTTCCCGCTCACGTAGTCCTTGCCAACCGCGTAGGCCGGGCCGCCCAGCCGGCTGAAGTGCCGTTTGGCGTCCGAGACCCACGGCCCGGCGAACACCGCGTTGAGCAGTTCCTGCCGGGTCAGCCGTTCGCCCGCGATGTTGATCGTCTCGAACCACGCCAGCTTCTCGCTGACCTCCCCCTCGCAGAAATACACGTGCAACTTGTACCCGAGGATGCGCTCTCGTTCGTCGTCCTGCAAATTGGCGAAACCCCTCCCGTCCACAGAGAACTTCCCCTTGACGTAGTGCGCCAAGCTGATCGTGCGCTGCTGGCCGTCAATCACTTCGTAGGTGCCGTCGTCCCGCACGCCCCAGTACATGACGTTCAGAGGGAAGTCCGCCATGACCGTCTCGATGACCGCCGCAGCCTGTTTCTTGTCGTACACGAATTCCCGCTGGAACGGCGGACGGATGTCGAGGCGGTCACCGTACCCCCGCACCTGGCCGCTGGCGTTGTCTTCGTGGTAGCTGTCCACCAGGTCGCGCACGGCAATGGGTTTGAGGTCGATTTTAATGCGATTTCTCCGCCCTATCGGAGCGCGTAAAGGATAGTGCCAATCATTGCCACAAGCCCAATAGCCAATTGCGCTGCTTTCAACCACCATTCCCGCTTCCATTGGCTATTGATCTTGGCGACAACCTCTGCGTATCTTTCCGGCGACTTGATTCCGAGCGGACTTGTGCCGTCGTCCCCATCAGACTGCGCAAATGCGATGTAGACACCGCCATCGCTGTGGTCTTGACATACATACAACACTTGGTCTGCATTCAAGGCTTCCATCTGGTCGCTCCCTGTTATGGCGCGACGACCGATCACCATTTCCCTCATAGGTGTTTCGCCGGCTTCCGGTTGCGGATGAATATTCTGACGTAGGTTGGCTTGTGCCTGCCGTTCACCAACACCACGCCGCGCCTGTTCAAATCGCCCGGCTTCTCCACCTCGCCTGCGGTGTACACCTTGGTTTTCAATCCCGAATTGTTGTCACGGTCCGTTATCCCGACAATGTTGAATTAATCTGGGTGAACTTGTCGAGAAAGCTAATCGGCACTCCCATTGCCCCCGCCCAATCCTCCGGGATGTCTATCGTCTTGGACACTTCGATGGCGTCGTAATT
>JAPOYQ010000651.1 GCA_026706505.1 Gemmatimonadota bacterium | reverse complement strand
ACTGGCGGACTGGCGGACTGGCGGACTGGCGGACTGGCGGACTGGCGGACTGGCCCTGTTTCAGCTTACCAGAGAACGTACAGAGGCGGCGGGCGCTGGCCCCTCCATGTCGTGTGACCGGCCCATGAAGGGCACGTTTGCCAGCACCCGCCATTATTCCTCCGGGTCGTTCAGTGAGAGCGGGATCGTGTGATCCTGCTTAGGGAATGCGCGGTCTACGCTTCTCTTGAACGTCTCCCAACTGGACGCGGCGCGCATCAGAGCCACCACTGCCCACAGGTGTTGCTGCAACTTCGGATGCCCGTAGTCTGGCGTGAACCATTGGAAATACTTGTACTTGAGAGCCCCGCTGGGAAACCTTGGCGTTCTGGACTTGAGTTCCTCCAAAACCCCCGGGGCAATCCTCTCGTAGACGAAATCGTTGGTGTATTTACCGATTACCGATGGCCGACGCGCCGCAAGAACACTCGGCCAGTTTCTCAATCGGCATATCTGCGTGTAGAACTCAAATGGGAAGGTTCGAGTCCAAGGCTGAAGTTCCTCTGCAATAAACCTTTCCAGAATAGTGGCAAGGGCTCGTTCCTCTCGGATCTGTTGATAGCCAGTCGCTTCATCGACGAGCGCAATAACGCCAACCGTGGCTAGGCCGCGTATGAGGATGTCGCAGCGCTTCGCGATATGCTCCTGCTGCTTGGTCAGGATTCCCGCATCCCTCGCGAGCAGTACGGCCTTACAAATGTCAACAAGCAGAGCCGCCGGATAGGCGTAGGCTGTCCTTCCACCACCAGGTGGCTGAAACTCTATAGGAGAACTGCTGCGCGCCGTTAAATCTTTGATCGCAATGCCTTTTGATTCCAAACTGCCCACGAATTTGGCAATTCTGTGCGCGCCAGCCGATGCGCCTCCTGTGCTCATCCCGATGCCTGATTGCAGACCACGCTGACTCAGCACGCGAGTCTCGTCTTCGAGGACGTAGCACGGGATCTCTATATCCCCGATCACGAGCGGCCTGTCCGGTGCTCCTGCAATGACCTTGAGAGGTTTGTCCTTGCGGTTCGGATCGTAGGCCATCACCTTGTCCGTGATCCGGTCAAGTTCCTTCTGGCTCATGCGATGAGATCCTTGTACGTGAGCCGGTGCTGAAAGGCCCGCTCCGCAAACGCGGCCAAGCGCGCCAGCGTGTGGACCTTCACGTTGGCCTCGTTCAGCCTGAATGTCGCCTCGTTGATGTAGCGGAATAGATGCTTGCGGCTGGCGTGGTGCCAGATGCCGTGCAGTCCGCGCCGCAGCACCGCCCACATCGACTCGATGCTGTTCGTGTGGATATCGTTCGCGCCGACGTACTCACCGGCGCTGTGCCGCACCGTACCGCGCTGATAGGCTGCCTCTAATCCGAGATAGCTTCTGTGCTCATCGGTGTAGACGGTGCTACCCAGTTCGACGTGCTTGGCGATCTCCGCGTGGATCGTTGTCGCGTCAGTGCGCTCAACTGGCATCGCCTTGGATCGGCCGCCGCGCTCGCGCATGCCGAGTACCGGCTGCTTGCCGCTAGTTCCGCCGCCCACGTCTTTGCGCTTGCTGGCGTGTTTGTTCTTCTCCAACCCGCCGATATACGCCTCATCGATCTCGACGATCCCGCCCAGCTTGTCGCTGTCGCCCCCGCAGGCTTCCCTGAGACGGCCCAGAATGAACCACGCGGTCTTCTGCGTGACGCCTATCTCTTTGCTCAACTGAAGCGACGAGATCCCCTTGCGCGAGGTGACAACCAGATACATCGCGTACAGCCACTTGTGCAGGGGAACATGCGAGCGCTCGAAGATGGATCCAGTGCGTACGGTGAACTCGCCCTTGCAGTCGCCGCAGCGGTAGTAGCCGATCCGCTTGCCCTTGCGCGCTGAGATATGCTCATCGCATCCGCACAGCGGGCAGACAACATGACCGTTCCATCGGCGACGCTCGAAGTACATTCGGGCCGATTCTGCGTCAGGGTAGAGCGCGAAAAGCTGGAAGGTGCAGATCGTTACTTTGTCTTGCATGGCCGCATCTCTGAGATTATGAGGCCATTTTATCGTGCGGTTTTATGGGAGTCAAGTATATAATTCCCCCGAAACTCGACCCGCGCCGACGTGAATGTGGAGCGCGGCAGTAGGCGGTAAAATCTGATCTGGGAGCGGCGGGCCGCAAAGCCCAAGTAAACAAACGCTAAAACGGAGGTTCCGGGAACCAATTTCAGCCGCCGGAAAACTCGCTAAATCAAGCGTTTGCGAATCTGGGTAGTGGACCATGGCTAGGGAGATCAGTCATTGCAGACTCCGAGGCGAGGGGACGCCATAACCATGGCGCATGACCAAAACGAGATTGAAATCCGACGCGTCAACCAGCGATCGAATGCGAAGGGCGGTTGACAGTTTCCGTCGACGCGATCCCAGTGGCGATTCGACGTGTCATCGCCCGTTAAGAGAGTGAGCATCAATGGCGTCAGCGGGGATGAAGGTGTTCCGGATGCAGGCTGGCCGCCGACCTGATGGAGCAGGGAACAGCAAATGAGTTCGCCAAGCCGGCACGCCGCTGACAGGGTGACTTCCGCGCTGTTGGCGCGATTCGAACCCGTCATTGACTACGAAAGCAGCCCAACGCTTCGACGCAGGCTCGGACACATTCGGCGATTTCTCGCGATGGTTCACGAGTTGCACAAGCTGGGCTACCAGGGTGCTCGAATATCGCCGGGATGGTCTCCCTCCGGGTGTCACTGGCGCTGCTCTGTCGCCGCCGTCTCGAATATCCGTCCAGATGGTTGGGAGCTCATCGACTACTGCGAGGCCGTCCACTACACGAGTGGCGCCGGAAACCGCTTCTTCGAGTGGGAGGATGCGCCCCGCAAGAGCCCCCGGCAACTGGCGCGGATGTTCATTGAGCGTTTCCCGAAATTGGCCTCCGACAGCATCGGCATGGACTACGCTTATGCGGGCTGGTTCGTCGCCTTGCTGGGCGCGGTCGAGCATGGCCGGC
>JAPOYQ010000006.1 GCA_026706505.1 Gemmatimonadota bacterium | reverse complement strand
TACGAAATCCACGGTCGCGACATCTCGGCCTATATAGAGGGGATCTCGACCTGCTAGTTGGTCTGCGACGGGGAGCACAGGCACTTGCAAAAGGAGGGTACGGACAGCACCCTAGCACAGGCCGCCCACTTCTTCGACTGCATTAAGGCCGGTCGTCCCATCGGCCCGCCGGCTGCGGACTTGGACGAGGCCATGGCTACTATGGAACTAGCTACGGCTATTTTGGCGGGCCTGCGAGACGACTCTTAATAGCTCCCCAGGATACCTCCGCTATGGCTGTAGCCAACCGCACGGCCTCAACGGTGAAACTACAGGCGATGTCGTAGAAGAGCTGGTCGCCGCTGATGCGGACGTGGGTCCACACGGCTGGCAATCCGATGATCCCGGCCTCGTCAGCCGCGGTTGGCCAGTGGACCACGCCCGATCCCGCCCGCGACCACAACCCGCTGTGCCCGACACCGCCCAACTCCAGCTCATAGGTCCCATCCGCCCGGAAGATCACGTGCCCGGCCAGCGTCCCATCGGCAAAATTGACGATGCCCCATTGCCCCAACAGTTCGTCACCTAGTTCCTGTGCTGGTCCCAGGGCGAGAGCCGGTTCGGGTCCCCAATACAGGCTGTCGCCTACTACTTGGAAGGGCACGGCCTCGCTTTGCTCGGCGAGTATCCCGCTGACGTCTGCGGCGTAGCGCAGGGTCACAACGCCGTCCGCAACCTCGTACCGACCCCGGTCTTCTGCCACCGGACGCTCGGGATCGTCCCGGAGTGCCACGCGGCGGAAGCGCCCATCGCTATCGAACTCGACATACAGATGCTCTATGGATGATCCCCATTCGGCCCGACAGCCCTCCCAAGCACCTACTACGCTCGACTGTGCCCAAGCGGTAGCACTGAAGAACAGCAAGGCGATGCAAATGGTCATGCGCATTGTAAAATCTACCTCCGTTCTGCGTTGGTTGCCGACGATTGACGCCATGTCCTAATTAGTGGTCTAAAAGGAGATTTTCGATGTCGTTCGAAGGCAAAGTAGCTCTTATCACGGGTGGTGCGCGCGGCTTGGGACGCGCTTATGTCCTCCATCTGGCCCGCTTGGGCGCGGACATTGTCATCGCCGACATAGACCTGCAGGCCGCTCGCGAATACGGCGAAGAACTCACGGCCGAGACCGTGGAAGCCGAAATCGCCAACCTCGGTCGCCGTGGCGTGGGCATTGCCGTAGATGTCACTGACCGCCAAGCCGTAGATGCCTTGGTCTCCGAGGCCCTTGATAACTTTGGCCGCATCGACATACTCGTCAACAACGCCGGCGGCAACTTGCGCTCGCACGAGGAGCAAGCCGCCTCCTTGGCTGCGGAAGACCACTACCGCTACATAATGGACATCAACCTGACCGCCACCATCCACTGCTGCCAAGCGATCAGTGCGACGATGAAGGAGGCTCAGTCCGGCAAAATCGTCAACGTGGCCTCGCAAGCGGGCTTGTGGAGCGGCCGCGACGGCGGCGGGATGCCCTACAAGGTGGCTAAGGCCGGCATCGTCCACTACACGCGGGTGCTCGCCGCCGAGCTAGGCCCGTATGGCATCCACGTCAACTGCATTGCCCCGGGCCTAATTTTGTCGTCCCGCGCCGTGGCCCAAGGCCGCAACAGCGAGGAATCGCGTCGGCACTTAGAGCCGCAGATTCCCCTTCGCCGCTTGGGTACGCCCGAGGACTGCGCTCGGGTGGTGGAGTTCTTGGCGTCCGATCTCTCGGATTACGTCACTGGCCAGTGCATTCCCGTGTGCGGGGGCTTTGTGGCGTTTTGATAGCCCTTACTCCTCGGGCCACCTGATGCGCACTACGAGTCTCATCAGGGCAAGCCACTCAAAATCGCGTGGATCGTCGGTGCGAATTAGAAAATCTCCCTCTACGCGGCGCGTTTCCCCGGCGCTGAGGATTACCGGTTGCCCAAACGGTATAAACGCGTCGATTAGAAATTCTTCTTGGTCGAAAAACCGCAAGTCGTAGCGCACCCACACGGTAGATTCGCCAACATTGCGAAAAACGGCCACAAAGGCTCCCTCGATTTCTACTGTTTCCCCGAATCCTGGCTGCGGCAAAAACGGCAACCAAGTCAAGCTGTCGATCGACACGCTGCCCTCCAGCCCCTCGTCCTCGACAAACTCCACCTCGCTGCGCAGCACGTCCACCGCGTCACTCGGTCCGTCCTCTGCGGCAAAGCACCCGACCAGCAACAGCACCAGTGCGATCACCATGCTCATGGCTTGGTCCTACTCTCGGTTTGCGTCTGTATTTCTTCGTGGTGTTCTTAATAATGCTATGAAAAAACACAAGTTAATCCAGTGCCTAACGCTAATCCTGATCGCCGCAGCCGCCCGCGCCGACGATCCTGAGCCTCGCTACCAAATGCCCCCCATCGAAGTCACGGCGACGCGCGCGCCCCGCGAGGGATTTGACCTGCCGCTCGCCACGGCCGTGGTCGCGGATGTCGGGCGGGCGCGGCCCGGACTCTCGCTGGCCGAGTCGCTGCGTCCGGTGCCAGGGCTGTTTATCGCCAACCGCCACAACCTCTCCCAAGGCGATCGGCTCAGCGTACGCGGCTTAGGGGCGCGTGCGGCTTTTGGCGTTCGCGGGATCAAGGTCTTGCTCGACGGCATTCCCCTGACTATGCCCGACGGCCAGAGCCAGCTCAACAACCTCGACTTGGGGTCAACCGGCCGCATCGAGATCCTGCGCGGTCCCAGTTCTTCGCTGTACGGCAATGCGGGCGGCGGCGTACTCGCGGCTCACACCCAAGCTTCGGCAGAGGCTGCTTGGCGCGTGGAGCCGCGCTTGATCGCCGGCAGTAATGGCCTGTTCCGCGCGCAGACGAGCCTTGCGGGACGATCTGCTAACACCCACGCGTTTGCCAGCTTGTACGACCTGCGCAGCGAGGGCTACCGCGATCACGCCGATGCCCGCGCCCGCGGCCTCAACTCACTCGTCGGCCACGCCCTCACCCCTAATATTGAGT
>JAPOYQ010000260.1 GCA_026706505.1 Gemmatimonadota bacterium | reverse complement strand
CCCGCTGCCGGCGCTCGCGCAAAAGCACTTGCTCCGCCGGCGACGGGGCGGGATCGACGACCGCCTTTTCTTCGTCAATGGCGACCTGGCGGCGCTGGCGGCGGAGCCACATCCGGCACTGGTTGGCGGCGATGGTCCGCAGCCAAGGGCCGAATTTTTGCGGCTCGGGCAGACTTTCCAGCTTCAGGTAGGCAGCGATCAGCGCCTCCTGCGCCGCGTCCTCGGCCACGTCGAAATCCTTGACATAGCTCAGACACAGCCCGAAGACGGGTAGCGATAACGGTCAACCAGGATCGCGTAGGCGCGGTGGTCCCCTTCCAAGCACGCCTCTACCAGTTGGGCGTCGTTCACGAAAACTCCTTTTTTCGAGTGCACTCGCCCTATAAATGCTCGAGATCGGAGAAAAATAACGCATCGCCGCAATATATTCGCTGTGCGCGATGATCTGCGCGCTGCAGGACCACCTCGGTTCGGTTAAGGTTCGGGGATGATCCTGCTTGACACCAAAGGTCGCCCCTTGTCACTTTCAAAGGGTGTGCTGGACGGCTGGCGAAGGACTGGAGACAAACATGACCGAATCATTCACAAAATGGGATGTCACGGAGCACCTGCGTACCCAAGAAGACGTGCGCCTTTACCTGGAAGCATGCGCCGAGGAAGATCCGGGTGACGGGAGTCTTATTTGCGCCGCCCGGAACGACATCGCTCAAGCGGGGAACATGATTTTCTATAATTGGAGGTGAAGAACATGGCCAGCATGACAATCCACAACCTCGACGATGACATCAAGCAGCGTCTGCACATCCAAGCAGCCGAGCACGGCCGCTCAATGGAGGAGGAAGCACGGGCAATTTTGCGTGCGGCACTCACCGAGCCTGCGTCCCCCACCAATCTGGCACAAGCCATACGCGCACGGTTCGCGCCCTTGGGGGGAGTGGAATTGGACATACCGTCGCGCGAGTTGGAACGAGTGACGTAGGGATCGTCTGAACAGGGGGCGGCATTCGTAGATTTCCGCTCAACCACCCCAGGATCGATTGACCATTAGAAGAATGTGATCCGACCCTCGCAGAATCGACTACCCGCCGAGCGATGCCCTTAGGACGACACAGGGCTTCCCTAAGTCGTGGCCGATGTAGTCCCCTCGATGGGGGACGATCTCGGTGAAACCCAATCGAGTCCAGAATTGCAAGGCCGGAACATTGGCCAGATAAACACGGGCGAGGGCGAAGCGAAAACCTTGGGCGGCCAGCACGTTCTTGAGACTTTTGATGAGAGCCGTGCCGACGCCATTGCGCCGGAATCGCGGCCGGATTGAGAGGATCGAGAGCCAAGCGTCCCCTGGATTGGGAACGTCCTCCATAAGGTGAAAGTACCCGGCCAACTCTCCATCTGGTCCGACGTGGATACTCCTCATGCGGAAGCCACGTTCCTGCGATTCGTCCGCTACCGACTGCTCTACCAGTTCACCAACCTCGCTTTCGGGCACCTCGGCAAAAGTGGGATCAAGCGCGACGATGTCCACACATTCCAGAGACACAGCATGCAGCACCGGCGTCTGAGCTACCTCGACTGCCCGTACGACGATCTGCCCCTCCGACCATGTACTCGGCAACATGTCCCTATCGCTCTCTGAATCGAGTAAAACGCTACTTCTTCGCTTTCCTCAATGCCCCCTTAAACGCCTTCTCGATCTCACCGCGCGCAACAATCGCGTCCTTCCACACGTCGGGAAAACAGTCGAGCGCATAGCCCGATCCCTTCGGCCCCAGCTCGACGACAGCCCATAGCTCGGTAGCGCCGCGCTGTCCTTTGACCCAGTTGTAGAGCAAGTGCTTGAGGAAGTTGTCGCGCCAAGTGATAAAATCCGCGTCCAGCACCCCGCGCCCATTGGTGACCGGCGTCTGGCAATGGCTGCCCGTAAAGGTACGGAAGTGAATCAACTCGCTCATTCTGAGCAGGTCGGGGCGGTACTCGGAGATGCGCTCCCAGAAGTTGGTGGGCCGTAGCTGTTTGATGATCGCCGGGTGCGAGTGGTCGAAATTCGTGCGCAGCTTTTCCTTGTAGCGCTTCTCGTACTGCTCCGCCAGCGCCAGCCCCTTCTCCGGGGTCTCAGTACACGTGTCGCGGTGCCACTCAATCGCCGGTTTGAGCTTGAGCTCTTTGCCGGCCTTCATCACCGCCCGCGCCACCGTCACCGCCTTGCGGATCTCGGTATCGTGGTCGCAAAGCTGGACGTTGACGTGCTCGGCACCGGCCTCTTTAAAAGCCGCCAGTTTTGGCCCGGCTTCTTCTACCGTGGCTATATCGACCCCGCCGACGAGTTGTAGTCCGTGCTTGGCGCACGCCTCGGCGATCTCGGGATCAGCCCCAGCGCTAAAGCCGTCAAAGCCAGCTTCCTTGGCCGCGCGGACTTTGCGGTCCATGGACCACTGCTTGGCTTCGGATGGGTAATTGGTCAACGTCCATGCCGCAGCACAGAGTTTGAGTTGCGGTCTTTTGGCCTGCTTTTTCTTAGCCATTGTCTTCTCCTTTTACGTGGAAAAATTAAACGGCGATGCCCGATGCTCTCTGAGATGGGTTTTAAGATGCTCCTCAAGCATACTCAAACACATCAACCTCTTCAGATCTCACCGGTTTGGCCTCCCCGTTCAACATGCGACGTACCTGCTCAGTGGTCTGGCGGCTGAAGGTCGGTTCCCCACAGCGCAAGCACACGCTAGCCGGAATATCCTCGACTAAAATCCGCCTCCCTTGCATCACAAATACTTCACTCACCTTTTCCTGTTGGGCGCTGTTCGATCCACATACATGGCAATGGAACATGATAGTTTTACCTCCGTTGAGAGAAATCAATCCACTCGCTCGCGTCAGGTTCATACACAGTCACGTTCTATCGGCATCCCGAGCTTGTAGAATACTGGACGGACGGACGCGGATTCCGGCCGCTTCCTTGCGCTCGCGAACCCCGTGCAGCCATC
>JAPOYQ010000401.1 GCA_026706505.1 Gemmatimonadota bacterium | reverse complement strand
GTCACCACCACTTCCTCCAATTCAACTGCACTGGCCATCAGTTCCAACTCGACGCTCACAACCTCACCAGCGACGACCACGACAGTGGTGGTTGCACTCTCGTAGCCGATCAATTCGGCGGTGATCCGGTACTCGCCAGCGGGGACTTTGGCCATGATGAAACGGCCGTCCTCTCCCCATTCCGCGCTCCTGTTCAACTCCGCGATATAGACTTGGGCCAGATCCTGCACCGTCCCTTTCTCAGCATCGACGACCGTGCCCACAATGGTACCTGTTGATTCGGCCTGAGCGTGGGCGGCAGGCAAGGCCAAAAGCAGGGTTATGAAAATGCACTTGCTCCAGAGTCGCATAGGACCTCTCCTTTGGGGGTGGGGGGGGATGAGAGGTGAAAAAACTAGCGTTCAGCGATATACTATACTACGGCCCAGTCGCTCTGTCCAATGGCGAGGCGGATTTTTGGCCCATCTGGCAACCAACCGCATTGGCTGGAACTTCGGCCGCATTGTCCCGGTTGAAGAAGTAGGTACCTTCAAACCGCACCTCTTCACCGAGCTAACTGAGGTGCTGCTGTGAAGTTGCCCATATAATTAGGGAGCGGGCGTTATGAGAGTTATGAGATCGATAATCGGATGTCTCGTCGGGCTGGTCTTAGTCGGCGATGCCAGTGCCGAGTCGCTGGTCGAGGGATGGGTGCGGCTAGCTTCGGGGCAACCGGTCGGCGGCGCGCAAGTGCGGCTGTTTGCTCCGACCGATTTGAGCCGCTCGGTTCGCACTACCACCGATGAGACCGGCTATTTTGCCTTGTCCCTAGCGGCATTGAGTACGAACGTCTTGGCGGAACAAACCGTCCTGCCGCAACAATTTTACTTAGGACAGAATTACCCCAACCCGTTCAACCCTTCTACAATCATTCCCTATCGCCTGCCGATCTCGACTAGGGTGCGGCTAGAAGTGCTCAACGTCTTGGGGCAGCGCCTAGCGACGTTGGTGGATGCGGAGCAGCCAGCGGGCTTTCACACAGCGACGTGGGATGGCACGGATGCGTCGGGACGGGGCGTCGCCGCAGGGGTATATCTGTATCGGCTAGTGGGCAATGAAGTCCGTTTAACTCGGTCGATGGTCCTGCTCGACGGAGCGGTTGGGAGCACCTCTGCGGGTCCGGTGGGCAAGGAACTAGTGGGAGCGACGCAGGTTTATGGATTGACCGTCTCAGGCCAGGGCTTGATCCCCTACGTGGATCCGGCCTTTCGGGCAGGAGCCGATGCTGTCAATATTGTGGTCGAAGCACTCGACAGTGTTTCCCAAGATAAAGGGGCCGTGAGTAGGCTGTTGGGCGACCTCGATAACAACGGTCGCGTCGATTGGGCCGATGCACTGCTAGCCGTCTTGTACAGCGAAGATTCCTCCATCGCTCTGCCCAACAACGGCGATATCTCCTTGGGCGATGTCAGCCAAGACGGGCAGATCGACCTAACCGACGCCCAGCTTATCGAGACGTACAGCATCGATCCGTCCGACCCGTCGCTACCTGTAGGAATTGGCAAGCCGGTGGACCCGCCACCACTCGAAGACCCGCGTCTGACGCAGATCGAGCTGCCAGAAGGGTTCCACATTCGCGTGTACGCCAAAGGGGTACCCGGCGCTCGCTCACTGAGCCGCAGCCCAGATGGCACTCTGTTCGTCGGCACTCGGTCCAGCGGTCGCGTGTACGCAGTGCGCGATGAAGACGGGGACCACAAAGCAGAGCGAGTCATCATCCTCGCCAGCGGCCTGAATAGACCCAACGGCGTTGCCTTCAAGGACGGCGACCTATACGTAGCCGAAATCAGCCGCATCCTGCGCTATCGCGATATCGAAGTGCACCTCGATAACCCGCCACAGCCGGAGATCGTCAACGACGCTTTCCCAACAGACCGCGCCCACGGCTGGAAGTTCATCCGCTTTGGCCCGGACGGTTTGCTCTACGTGCCGGTCGGTGCGCCGTGCAACATCTGCGTTTCCCCCGATCCGTACGCGTCCATCGGCAGGTTGGATCCCGCCACGGGCGACTTCGAGGTCGTGTCCCGGGGCGTGCGCAATTCCGTTGGCTTCGACTGGCACCCGGCAACAGGAGAAATGTGGTTCACGGAAAACGGCAGAGACTGGATGGGGGACGACATGCCGCCAGACGAACTGAACCGAGTAACCGCCGATGGGCAGCACTTCGGCTATCCCTACTGCCACGGCACCGACATCGCCGATCCAGCTTTCGGCGCTCAGCGCGGCTGCGGCGAGTTCGTCGCGCCAGTCCAGGAACTCGGCCCGCACGTAGCGGCCCTCGGAATGCGCTTTTACACTGGCAACATGTTTCCGGCGGAGTACCGCAATCAGATCTTCATCGCCGAACACGGCTCTTGGAACCGCAGCCGCAAGATCGGCTACCGCCTCACCCTAGTGCGTTTGGCCGCCGATGGGGCGTTCAGTTACGAGCCGTTCGCGGAAGGCTGGCTGCAAGGAGAATCGAACTGGGGCCGGCCGGTTGACGTTCTCGTGATGCCCGACGGTTCACTGCTGGTCTCGGACGATCAGGCCGGTCTGATCTATCGAATAAGTCACTAAGGCCGCGTATACAACGCTTCAAACCGGTCCTTGGCCTCCCAGCCCAAGAGCCGCTCGGCCTTGTCGGGCCGGTACTTGTCGTGCGGCAGCCGCGCACAGATAAAGAAATCCTCGTACGGCGATGGCATCTCGGGTGCCCGCAACCCATACAAGAACGCCTCCCCGGTATCCTCCCACGAGGTCGAGTATGGATACACGCCCTGCCCATGTTCCTCGGGCAGGACTTCCCTCGGCCGAAAATGAGTATAGACAAAGGTGAGTACTTCCAAGCCTTCGCGCTCGGCAAACACGCGCGTAATGTGCCCCCCGAGATACTTGCACACTGCGTAAAGATCCTTGCCTGGGTGCAGCGGGGTGTCTGCCTCCCCCTGGAAGCCGTGCCATTTGTTGGCGCTGGCGCCCAGGGAGGTGTGCAAA
>JAPOYQ010000362.1 GCA_026706505.1 Gemmatimonadota bacterium | reverse complement strand
ACCAACGACAATACCGACGCTTGGTTTACTGGATTCACCCCGGACTTAATCGCCAGCGTCTGGGTGGGGTTCGACGAGCGCCGCACCCATAAACTGGTGGATACGCGCGGGGTGCAAATCACCGGCGGCAACGGAGCCGTGCCCATCTGGACGGATTTTATGATCGCAATAAACGAAGGGCGGCCGGAAAAGGATTTTGACGTGCCCGAGGACGTGATGATCCACAGCGTGGATCCCCGCACCGGCGAGGTGAGTTCAGAGCCCAACGAGGACGGGGTTGAGCCGCTGTCCGTGGCCTTGCGCCGGAGCGAGCGGCCCAACTAAAGACTCGCTTAGCAGACTGTAACCAAAACCTCGCTCACCCGCCGCGCCACAATGTCTTCCTCGCCCGGCTCCATCATATAGGGATTGATCCCAAAGCCGCTCTCGTGGGCGGCGATCTCGATTCGCGGTTGACCAGCCGATAGTTGGCGCGCAAGCTCGTGGCCACTGATGGCTAGCTTTTCCCGATCCCAGCGCACCGCCAAGTTCGGCGCAACATTCGAACGCCCGGGCTGATTGATTTGCGTCGCCACCGAGGGAACCGGCTCGACCGCTATCACCGCCAAGCGCCGCTCCCACTCCCGCCATTCGGCCGCGTGGTCGCGCACCACCCACTGCTCCACCGCGGCCAACAGCCCCATGATTTCTTCCTTGCCCGCCTTCATTGGTCTCCCTAGCGCGTGGTGCGGTGCCCCGTTGAGGAAAGCTGCCTGCAACAGTTCTTTGCGTCCCAAGACCAAACCCGACGCCTGCGGCCCGCGCAGGCACTTGCCGCCCGAATAGGCCACTGCATCGACCCCTTGCTCCAGATACCAGTTAGGCACGTCCGGCCGCTCGGCAGCGGCATCGACAAACGTCGGTACGCCGTGCCGCTGTCCGGCCGCTGCCATGTCTGCCACCGAGATCGGCCCCCGCTCGGCCGCATCGCCAAACACCAACAGCATGGCCGTGCGGTCCGACAGCGCCGCCTCTAGTTCGGCGAGCGTCTCGACCTCGACCATTTCGACGCCGACCATGCGCACGGCGTGATCGTACACGTGGCGGTGGCTCGGCTGGACGATGACCTGGTTTTTCATGCCCGTAGTATCGGGTAACCGCGCCATTTTCTCGTGATCCGTGCCGGCCACGCAAGCGGCCGTAACTTGGCACAACGCCGCGGCGCAACCGTTAGTAATCAGCCCCCACTCGCACTGCATCAGCTCGCCGATGCGCGCTCCAACGGCCTCCATCAGCTCGTCGAGATGGACGTATTGCTTGGAGGCCTCGACCATAGCCTGCCGCACTTCGGGCAAAATCAACGAACCGCTGATGATGGTATAGGTCCCCTGGCAGTTGATCAGGGGACGCACGCCGAGGCTTTCGTAGGTTGGATACGCTAGGGCACCACGCATCAGGAGTCCTTTCTACAGAAACGCCAGCCGATTGACCTATCCATCCTCTTGGTTGCCTTTAATAGGTCAAAACAAATCGTCTGCATAACCCGCCAAATAATACTCCAATGCCGCCATACCCGCGCTAGTATCTACGCTGGCCCCTTCGTGTGCTAGAGCACCGCCCAAGGCGTGCAACACGCGGAACAGGTGGGGTGCTCGGCACTGCTCGCCCATCTGGCCAATGCGCACGATGTCGAGGCCAAAGGCCCCAGAGATTTCGACGTGGAAGCGGTTCGACATATCGGCGCGCACCCGGGCGCTATCTACCCCAGCGGGCACTTGGATTGCCACCACCGAGTTAAGGCGAATACGACGCGGCGCAGCCAGCACCAGTCCCATCTTCTCGATGCCAGCTTGCAGCGCCAGCGACGAGTGCCGATGCCGCGCAAAGCGGCGCTCTAGCGTCTCCTCGCAGACCAGCCGCAGGGCTTCGTGCAGGGCCAACAACCCCGAGACCGGGGCCGTGTAGTGGTACTGGTGTTGCCGCCAAAAGTTTTCTGCCCGCAGTGCGTCCAAACACCAGTGCGGCCTAGGGCCGGGATGCTGCTGCACCTGCTCCCAGGCCGCGTCGGAAAAGGCGATTAGCGCCACACCCGGCAGCGACGATAGCCCCTTCTGACTGCCCGTGAAAACCACGTCAACGCCCCAAGCATCCTTTTCCAACGGCATGGTACTCAACGTGCAGACCGCATCAACGACCGCCAGCGCTCCGTGCTCGCGGCACAAGCGAGCAATCGTCGGCAGCTCGGTCGTGCAGACGCCGCTCGACGTCTCACCCTGCACCATCGTCACCACGTCGTAGTGCTGATTCTTGAGGCGCTCAGCAACGCGCTCGGCGCAGATGGCTTGCCCTTCCGGCACGGCCAGCACGTCAACCTCAGCCCCTACGCCAGCCGCCATCTCGGCGAAGCGCCCGCTAAACCAGCCGTTTTGCAGTACCAAGGCGCGGCGGCCCGGCCACAGCAAATTGCCCATCGCCATCTCCATGGCCGCCGATGCCGGCCCCCCAACCCCCAAGATGTGCTCGTCGGCCGTCTGGAAGGCATAGCCAGCCAACTGCTTGATGTGTTCGACCAGCCGGTCCATCGTCGGCCCCAAGTGGTTGATGACCATGCCGCCCGCCCGCGCGATCTCCGTCGCCACCGGCACCGGCCCAGCCCCCATCAACAGCAACGGCTCGGCCGGCAGGAGCTGGTCCAGCGGTGGAAGCGCGGGAGGCTCTATATTATGGTTCCCCATTCCCAAGTCCTAGTAGTTAATCGCCTCGCCAAATGCTTGCCCAGCCGCTTCCATCACGGCCTCGGACAGAGTCGGATGGGCGTGCATGGTAGCCAAAAGCTCTTCATACGTGGCTTCGAGCCGAAGGGCCAGCGTCAATTCGGCGATCAACTCCGTGGCCTCGGCCCCCAGAATGGCCCCGCCCAACAGCTCGCCGTAGCGCGAATCAAAAACCAGTTTGACCAGCCCTTCGGTTTCCCCGGCTGCTTGTCCCTTGCCACTAGCTGCAAACGGGAAGCGCCCGACCTTGACGTCGTACCCGGCTTCG
>JAPOYQ010000130.1 GCA_026706505.1 Gemmatimonadota bacterium | reverse complement strand
GGCGGCTGGCCGCGCAGTTGTTGCTGACCACGGTCTCGGGACGCCCGAAAGGCGCGTAGGCCCGATCCACTAGGTCGAAAGGGGCTTCGGGCTGGCTCAAATCGGCACCCAAGCTCAGCGCCTCCACCCCGTGCTCCGTCCGCAGTTTGTTGGCCACCGCGGCCGCCCGCTCCTCGCCGGAGCTTTTGTGCGCACGGGGGTCGGAGGGATCGCTGCCGGAATTGTAGTGCACCACCACGTCGTAGCCGTTGGCGGCGAAGGCGGCCACAATAGCCGTGCCAATTCCACTGCTCGAACCAGAGACCAGACATACGGGTCTGCTCATAGATAGACTCCCTGATTAATAGTCAACTCCCAACTTCGTTTGCTCTTGGACGATCTTATAGGCGTCCACGTGTCGCCGTCGTTTGGCCCTGCCAAAAGCCGCAACTCCCCAATCGACGATCTCCGCCATCCTTCCGGCACCGGCGCGATCGCAAATACAGCCGTAGGGGGCGGTTTGAAACCGCCCCCTACCCGGGTGCGTAACATCAGTTAATAAGCCATGCCGACAACCCGTTGTGCCCGATCAACCCCTTCGTCCGTCTCTACGGTGATCTGCAACAGATACGTTCCCGGCGGCGCGAGTCGCCCATCGACATCGCGCCCGTTCCACGCCGCGGTGAACCGCCCACTGACTTGCTCACCGCCGTCGATCTGGCTGATCTCGCGCCCCGCCAAATCAAATATCTGGATCGCCACGGGTGCGGCCTCTACGTTCAGCAAGTCGCACTCGATCGCCACCACATCGTTAATCCCGTCGCCGTTGGGGGTAAACACGCCAGCCAGCACGCGCAGCCCCTTGATGCTCTTTTGGGCCAAATCCAGAATATCTACGCTCAAGCGATCGCCCTCTATGAGCGGGTCCGCATCACCGGCTGTCAGCGCCTGCCGCACCTCATGTGGTTTCTCGCTGTCGAAAACCCGCCCGGCAAAAAGCGTCCCAAACTGGAAGACTTCGGCGCGAAAATCGACCTCAATCCGCTCGCCAGTCCGCGTCGCGTCGATCCGGGGAATCCCCAATTCAAAGCCTCGTTCGTCCAGCCGCCGGATCTCAAATCCCACCTCCTCGCCGCTGATCCGCACCGCATCTACCCCGCCGGGCAGGCTCGGAGTATCGATTTCAATCGAATCGAAGCCCAAATCTTGGGGACTAAACACCGGAGTCAACACATAAGTAAACGCCGCTGGCTCACCCGCCCTCACCGCGCCCGGCGTGATTTCCGCTAGCGCTTGGGTCGCAATTGGCGGGTCCGACACCGCAAACTGCACGTAGTCGAGTTGACTGCCTTGATCGCGGATCGAGTAGAAGTCGACGCTGAACTGGACGTAGCGACGCGGTTTGTTCGCCTGTATATCTCCCACCCCGGCGCTGAAGTCGTAGGCCGGACTCCACGAGTCCCAGTTGCGGGTATCATAGGTAATCCCGGCCTTCTCTCCCTTGTTGAGTTTGGCGTAACTCCGCCGGGTGAGGGGCTTTCCTTGCTGATCGAAGAGTGACTTCTCGTCGCCCCTGAACGTGAAGCGCCAGTAGTTGTTCGGTTCGGCACTGTCGCCGCTGCGCGTCCGCAATTCGACCACGGCCTCTGGATCCTGCCGTCCCGACCAAGTTATAGGACCCAGTGCAACGGCCTTGCCGAGGTCGATGATGTTCGAGCGGTAGGTGGCCTCGTTTGCGAAGCCAAACCCGTATATCTCGAACTCGGCTAGCTCCCAGATCCCGCTCGAGTTTTCCGGGGCATCAAGCAGCAGACGCTGGACCGGCTCGGAGGGCATCGCCAGTTCCATCACTCCACTCGAGTTTTCCTTGATGTCATAGGCGATGTCAAAGTCGAAAAAAAAGCCCCGATGCGTGATCGCGTGATCGCGGGTGCCGTCCTTGAGTGGATCGCCATCGCTGGTGCCGACTCTGAATCGCTGAATAAAGCGTTCGTTGACAAACTTTTCGCGGGGGAAGAAACGAATGCGTTGAAGGGTGAATAGGCCGCCGAGGTCGAAGATCCAGACCTTGGTGTAGATCCAGCGTCCCTTGCCCCAACCCTCTTCGAGGGAGCGTCTGCCAAAGAAAATGGACCCCCACGGCCAATGGCCATCGCCCAGATAGACCGTTTCGGGGTCGCCATCAAAGATGAAGTGGTCGTCGTCCTCTAAGTTCTCGGTCCAGCCAGTGTGCGAGTGCATGACGAACACGGTACCGCCGTCCAATTCGTAGATCTGCGGCGCGATGTTGACGGTGGGGTCTAGGCGCTGCGGATGAACGAAGTCGGCTTCTACTTCGACCAACTTGATCTGACCATCGCGGGCTTCGTCGGCATCGGCCCAAGCCAACGACACGAATTCGTAGGGCGCGTCCAGTTCGGGCGGAGGCAGGCTCTGGCCACCGATCCGATAAATCGTCAACGCCGACGCTTGGCTCCAGAGGAAACCAAGGGCCAGCAGAACCAACGATACCCGCATAGTACTCCCTCCGCTTGGAGGAAAAGCGCTAATAAGCAACGGCGATGGTGCGTAGGATCTCGTCGCGTCCAATGCGGGCACCTTCAGTGTCCGTATCAACTCGCACTCGCGCCAGATAGACTCCTGGGGGCACTACCGCCCCCTGCTCATCCCGACCGTCCCATTCCATCCCGTAGATTCCCGTGCTCGTCGGACGATGCTCGACCAAGCGCCGCACTCGCCGCCCCTGCACGTCGTGGATCAACACCTCCACCGGACTACCATCACCCACCTTGACCACCTGAAAGTGAAACCCCATCTCGTCGTTGACCCCGTCGCCGTTGGGCGTAACCACGCGCGGCTCCACTGCCACCGCCTGTACCAAGGCCCCCTCCTGCACCGCCCCCACCAGCGTCGTGGTGTTGCTGGCAATAGCTTCCACTGCCTCGCCCGGATCTACCCGCTGCCAGCCGCCTTCTCCCTCAACACTATGCTGCAACGACGCCTGCAATACCGCACCCGTCGAAAACAAAGCCGTCGAAAAAT
>JAPOYQ010000904.1 GCA_026706505.1 Gemmatimonadota bacterium | reverse complement strand
GCGTGTAGGGCTCTTGTGGCGCGGCGAAAATTTCCTGCGTCGGTCCCTGCTCGACTACCAACCCCTCCTTCATCACAATCAGCTCGCTCGCCAAGGCGCGGACCACCTTCAAATCGTGACTGATGAACAAATAGGCTAGGCCGTGCCGCTCTTGTAGTTGCAGCAACAACTCGACGATTTGCGCCTGCACTGTTTTGTCCAACGCACTGGTCGGCTCATCGAGAACCACGAAGCGCGGCTTGAGGGCCATGGCGCGGGCGATGGCGATGCGCTGGCGTTGGCCGCCGGAGAACTCGTGCGGGTAGCGGTCCATGGTCAACGGATCTAGGTTGACTTCGGCCATGGCCTCGGCTACTAGCTGGCGGCGCTGGTGGTAGTCGCCGCCGATTGCGTGAACCAGCAGACCCTCCTCGATAATCTGAAAAGCCGAGAGGCGGGGGCTTAGCGAGGCGAAGGGATCCTGGAAGACGATCTGCATCTGCCGGCGCAGCGGGCGAATCTGCTTTTGCTGCCAGCCCTGGATGTCGCGGTTGTCGAATTCGATGGGGCCTTCGCTGGCCACCAGACGCAAGAGCGCCTGGCCCAAGGTGGTCTTGCCCGAACCGGATTCGCCGACGATGCCGACGGTCTGCCCCGCGCGGATGCTGAGCGAAATTCCATCGACTGCTTTTACATGGCCCACGGTGCGGCGCAGCAGACCGCGCTTGATGGGAAAGTGGACCTTGAGGTTGTGGGTGTGGATGACTTCGGGCGCGGTTTCGTCGATCGGAGCCGGTTCGCCTTGGGGCTCGGAGGCTAGGAGCGTGCGGGTATAGGGGTGTTGCGGAGCGGTGAAGAGAGACTCGGTGGTATTGTGTTCGACGATCTCGCCGTCGCTCATCACATAGACTCGGTCGGCCATGTGGCGGACGATGCCCAGATCGTGGGTGATTAGCAGAATCGCCATGCCCAACCGGGCCTGCAAGTCCTTGAGCAGAGCGAGAATCTGCGCCTGTATGGTCACATCGAGGGCGGTGGTCGGTTCGTCGGCGATGAGCAGGTCTGGCTCGTTGGCCAAGGCCATGGCGATCATCACCCGCTGGCGCTGACCACCCGAAAGCTGGTGCGGCCAAGCGTCTAAGCGCTCCTCGACGTCGGGGAGGCCGACCAACCCTAAAAGCTCCATAGCCCGGTCGCGCGCTTCCGCACGGCTCAGGCCCCGATGCAGGATGAGCGTCTCGCACAGTTGCTTTTCGATGGAGTGCAGCGGGTTGAGCGAGGTCATCGGCTCTTGGAAAACCATCGCCACGCGGTCTCCGCGCAATTCCTGCAACCGCGCCGCCGCAGCACCCAACAACTCCTCGCCGTCAAAGCAGACGCTGCCGTGAGGATGGCTGGCGCGCGGATAGGGCAACAGTTGCATCACCGAGAGCGCGGTCACCGACTTGCCCGAGCCGGATTCGCCGACCAGTGCCACGGTCTCGCCGCGCTCAATGTGCAGCGAAGCACTGCGCACCGCCTCGACATCTTCGCCCTCGACGTGGAAGCGCACGCCCAAGTCTTCGATGGTCAGCAGGCTCATGCGCCGTCCTCCCCGGCGTAGGTCTTGCGCGGATCAAACGCGTCGCGCACCGCCTCGCCGATAAAGACCAACAGCGACAACATCACCGCCAGCGCTAAAAAAGCCGTAAAGCCCAACCACGGCGCTTGAAGGTTGCGCTTGCCTTGATTGAGCAATTCACCCAGCGACGGCGAGCCGGGCGGCAGGCCAAAGCCGAGGAAGTCGAGCGAGGTCAGCACCGCCACCGAGCCGGTGAGTACAAAGGGCAAAAAGGTCAGGGTAGAAACCATGGCGTTGGGCAGTACGTGCCGCCACATGATGCGGCGATTGCTCTGGCCGAGCGCGCGGGCCGCTTTGACGAAATCGAAGTTGCGTGCCCGCAAAAACTCAGCGCGCACCACCCCGACCAAACCCATCCAGCGAAACAGCAGCAACAAGCCGAGCAGCCACCAGAAATTCGGCTCCACCACGCTGGCGAGGATGATCAGCAGATAGAGCAGCGGCAGGCCCTGCCAGATCTCGATAAAGCGCTGGAAGAGCAAGTCCACCCAGCCGCCGAAGTACCCCTGCACCGCGCCTGCGGCAATGCCGACCGCAGCGCTGAACAACGTCAGCAGCAGGCCGAAGAGTACGGAGATGCGATAGCCGTAGAGCACGCGCGCTACCACGTCGCGCGCTTGGTCGTCCGTGCCGAGCCAGTTTTCAGCGTCGGGTGGGGAAGGAGCCGGCTGCTTGAGGTCGTAGTTGACCGTGTCGTAGCTATAGGACACCAGCGGCCACAAGATCCAGCCCTTCTCCTCGATTAGCTCCTTGACGAAGGGGTCGCGGTATTCGGCCTCGGTTGCGAAATCGCCGCCAAAGATCGTTTCGGGATACGTCGCGAGAACCGGGAAGTAATAGCTGCCGTCGAACCGAACGACTAGCGGGCGGTCGTTGGCGATGAACTCGGCCGGCAGGCTCAGGGCGAAGAGCCCCCAGAAGATCCAGAAACTCCAAAAGCCGCGTCGGTTGCGGCGAAAATTGGCCAGCCGCCGTTGATTGAGCCGCGACAACTGCAAGCCCAGAAAGCTCGTCGGAGGGGGCGGCGGGGCGGATACGGCGCTCATGACTCGCGGCTTTCAAAGTCGATGCGGCGATCGACCAGCGTATAGGTCAAATCGCCCACCAACTGCATTAGCAGGCCCAGCAACGTGAAGAAATACAGCGTGGCAAACATCACCGGGTAATCGCGGCCAATCGCTGCCTCGTAGCCCAACAAGCCCAACCCATCCAATGAGAAGATGATTTCCGTCAGCAGCGCACCGGTGAAGAAGATATCGACAAAAGCACTGGGGAAGCCGGCGATGACGATCAGCATGGCGTTGCGGAAGACGTGGCCGTAGAGCACCCGATTTTCGCTCAGACCCTTGGCGCGGGCAGTGGTGACGTAGAGCTTGTTGATCTCGTCGAGGAAGGAGTTTTTAGTCAGCAAGGTCAGCCCGG
>JAPOYQ010000685.1 GCA_026706505.1 Gemmatimonadota bacterium | reverse complement strand
TTGAGATGCTGTACAACGCACAGATTCTGGGCCATTATTATCTCCCGGTATTGTGTCCTGCTTTGCGTTGCGTTGAAAGCTCGCTAGAGCCGGTTTTCCACGATCCATTCTCGGTGCAGCTTGGCAAAACTGACTACGTCGGCGTTTTCCGGCTTGTCCCCACCCTTTTCCTCTACTACCTGATAGTTTTCCACGGCCTGCGACCACTGGCGCGTAATTTCATAGACCAGCCCCAAGTTGCAGTACGCGGCCAATTCGGTATAGGTGCCAGGGTAATCGCGGATAATATTCTGTAGGGCTGGCACGGCTCGGTCGTAGTCTTTGGCTTCAAAGAGCTTCATGGCCTCGTTGTAGCTAAAGCTGGCCTGGATCTCGCTTAGCTCTTCCACTAGGGCAGTAGCCCTCGACGCCTCCTCGGAGTTGGGATATAGCTTGAGTACTTGCTTGTAGGCCGCCATGGCCTCGTCATACGACTGGATATTGTAGTAGTAGTCGCCGATGGTAAACTGCGCTTTGGGGGCGAATTCGCTCTCGGGATAATTGGCAACTAGGTTTTGCATCGCGCCTACAGCTTGCTCCATCTCTTCTTGTTCGACGAAAGACCAAGCCAACGCGTACTGCGCCGACCCGCCGTATCGGCCTTGGGGATATTTTGCCAAGAGCGCTTGGTATGCAGCCGCGGCCTCGGCAAAGGCCTGCTCGTTGTAATAGTTTTCGCCAATGAGGAAAAGCGCTTCTTCCTCGTATTGGGACTGGAGATAGCGCTCGACAAGCTCGGCAAAAGCGGCGGCGGCCTCCCTGAACTGGGTCAGGGCCTGGAGACTGTGGGCCAGATAGTACTGGCCGTGAATGCGGTTGGCATTGCGCGGATATTTTTTGACAAAGCTCCTGAAGCTCTTGGCGGCTGCGGCGTAGTCGCCGTAGCTGATTTCGGCAAAGCCCTTGGAGAAGGCCAAGTTGCCGCTCTCGCCCGAATTCGGATAGCGCTTGAGACCTTGGGCAAAGATGCGGGCCGCTTCCTCGTATTTCTTTTGCTGCAACAGCGCATTGCCGATGATGGAATAGGCGCGTTCCTTGCGGTAGTAACCAGCTTGATTGTCGTCTTCAAACTGCATGTCGAGAAGCTGGCGAGCGAAGTTCTCGGCCTGGATGAAGTCCTGCTGATCGTAGTAAAGCTCGGTCAGCAGCATGCTAAAGGTCGCCTGCTCCTGCGGGTCGTCCGACGTGGCAATGAGCTCTTGGTAGTAGCTAGCCGCCTCTTCTTGCCGCCCCAAGCGAATCATGCCCGCCCCCAGCGTGCGGAAGGCACTGTCCTTTATCTGGGGCGCGGGATCGCTTTCGAGCAGGGCTTTCATATCATCCAGCGATGCCTCATAGCTTATGCGGGCCTTGGCCGTATCGCCGACGGCGTCTTGCTGTTTGGCGACCTCGTAGTACGCACCGCCGCGGGCCAGCAGCGAATTTTGCAGGATGTGCGTGGGTGGATTCAGCGCAGTGGCTTGCCCCCAAGAGTCAATCGCACCGGCGAAATTGTCCTCGGCAAAATGCACCCGAGCCAAGGTGTAGTGCATCTGGCCTTTTAGAGTGTCGTCGCCGGCTTGATCCAAGGCGCGAGCTAGGGCCTTGCGCGCCTTTTCGTACTCTTGTTTGCCCATGTATAGCTCGGCCAACTCGACCTGCACAGTAGGCCACTTGTCCCAACCCTCTTCCACCGTCTCATAGGCGGCGATGGCGCTATCTGTATCTTGGAGGTGCTTGTAGGTAAGGCCCAACTCCATCCGCGTCGTATTGCGCAGTTCCGAGTCCGGGAAACGGTCGAGAAAGGATGCATAGATTTCCTCGGCCTGTTTGAGTTCAGATGCGGCATAGGCTATGCGAGCCAACTGCAAAAGGCCGTTGGGAGCCGCCGGATGGTCCGCATATTCATCGACTAACCGCTGGTACAGCGGCTGCGCGGCTGAGTCTTTCTTTAGAAGCTGATTGGCGAAGCCAGCGTTAAAAAGCACATCCGGTATTAGGGCATTGTCCTCGCGCTCGCTCAAGAGCTGGTCGTAGCTTTCGAGCGCCTTGGCGATTTCCGCGTCTGCTCTAGCCGGGTCTTCGCCGCGGATCTGCCGCCCGTATTCTTGGTGGCACTGGGCGATGCGAAAGAGAACCTTGTAGCGGTCAAAGCCGATGCGCCGGGCCACATCGCCATAGGCATTGAGGTATATCTCGTATTCTTGCGCCGACTTGAGGTACTCCTCCTGGTCGAAAAGCATCAGAGCGACCGTTAGCTGTGTGCGGGCTTGAAAGAGCTTGTCCTCGACCTTTTCGATGGCGTCCTTGTACGCGGCGATGGCTGCTGTCGTGCCCTGGTCCTTCTGCACCAACTCGGCGGTGCGGATATAGCTATTTTGCACCAAGACCGGCTCAGCCGCGTATTCGATCGGAAGCACGGCATAAGAGGCGAGGGCCTTTTCGACCTCGCCGTTGCGTGCGTAGATATCGCCCTTTTTCAGGTGGGCCTTGGCGACTAACTCGCGCGCCGTCTCCTTGACCAAGCCCTTGAGCTTAAGGGTGGTCATCTCGATGATTTCTTCCTCGGTCATCTGCGCGAAGTCGTAGCGGGCAATCAGACGATCGAGGAACTCCAGCGCATTCTCGTACTGCCCTAGCTTGTCGTAGCTCTCGGCAATCTGGAAGAGCGAGCGATCGGCGTTAGAGCCTCTAGGGGCCAAGATCAACACCTGCTCGAAGCTGGCGATGGCCTCCTCGTAGCGCTCCAATTCAAAATAGGACCACGCTCGGTCGTAGTGAACGGACGCCTCGTAGAGGCTGTGGGGAAATCTGCGCAGCAGCGCGGCCCCTTGCTCAATGACCCGCTCGTACTCCTTGAGTTGGTAACTCGTCTGGATCATCTGGTACTGCGCCATCACCCGGGTGCGGTCGTCGACGCGCTCGTCTGCGGCTAGGGTGCGGAAGTGGTCGCGGCTCTTGTTGAGATCTTGCAGCGCCTCCTCGTAGCGAGCGTCGGCCTCGGCCTCTTTTTTTTCT
>JAPOYQ010000279.1 GCA_026706505.1 Gemmatimonadota bacterium | reverse complement strand
AACACAACCCCCAAGGTCCCTATGACGGGTACACCTAATGACCGGGCACATGCCTTAGCAGTAGCGTCATCTATAACAGCCGTCCAGCCAGATTTTTCCAAAGCCACAGAGAGTACCTCAGTCTCTCCTGCACCCAAACTCCAGCCTAGGACTTCGGGATAGATACGAGATTCAGCCAACCGTTTGCCCCATCCACTTTCCAAGGCAAGACGTCCAGGGTCATCCTCTGGACCTGCTGTGATTTCTCTAAAAACTGCCCGAGGAATACCTATCTCGGGTGCTAGTTCCACAAGTAGGTTCAGATGACCAACCTTGGCTAGGGTAATGATTGGCGAGGCATTGAGTACCCAACCATCACTCACGGTCCACTTCCTCCGCTATTTCGTCTATATTGTACTGGAATACGGAGACCTTGAATCGGCCTAGCGCTGAGATGAATTCGCTGCGGGATAAACCCGAAATTTCGGCCGCTCGGCTTTGGGACACTAGCCCCATCTCGTACCATTTCACAGCGGCAGCCAAACGCAACTCCTGGGTGAATCGCTCGGGATCTTTCCGTACCGACGAAAGCACATCCTCTGGCAGTTCAAAAGTAACCGTTACCATAGCATTTTCTCCTGATTGAGCCAGATATAGACTTGTGGAGCGCGATTTTCCGAAAAGTAGATCGTTCAATCGTCTCTCGTCTGCTTATCTAAAATATATGCCTTAATCTGTCCCCAAGAACTGGATTCCCCAACGGCAATTTTCCCACTAGTGCCGCAGTCGCCGCCAAGCGGATCGTCAATCCAGTGGATAATCTTCCACAAGCTTCTTCGCCAATAAAACGAATGAGACACCCCGTCTATCACCGCTTCCGCGCCAGCGTCAATCCGTCGCCAATCGACAGCAGGGACGCGGTCACGCGCTCGTCGGCGTGGATTTTGGCGTTGAGTGCTCGGATGGCCACGGTGCTCTCGGACTGCTCGTTGGCATCGGCGGGCCGTCCGCCCCACAGCACGTTGTCGATTAGGATCAATCCGCCCGGGCGCAAGAGTTGCAGACAGCGCTCGTAATAGGCGTCGTAATTTTCCTTATCTGCGTCGATGAAGGCCATGTCGAAGCAACCAGTTTCTCTGGTCGCGAGCATTTCGTCGAGGGTTGCTACCGCTGGCCCCAACCGCAATTCGATCTTGTCGGCCACGCCGGCCTCTTGCCAATAGCGCCGGGCGATGCTGGTAAACTCGTCGCTGACGTCGCAGGCGATTAGACGCCCGTCCGCTGGCAGGGCTAGCGCCATGGCGATGCTGCTGTAGCCAGTAAAAGTGCCCACCTCGACGATCCGCTTGGCGTCGATCAATTCGACGAGTAGCCCCATGAACTGACCCTGATCGGGCGAGACCTGCATTCCGCCCATGGGCATGGCTTGAGTCTCCTGCCGCAACCGCTTGAGCTCGTCTCGGTCGCGCAGCGAGTTGGCGAGGATGTAGTCGTAAATATGTGTTTCAATAAAACCGTTGCGGGAACTCATGGGCCGACCTTTCGCAAAAGAGGATGCAGGAACTTGCGCCAAAGTAAGCGGATGCTGAGCGCAGCACAACTTGCCTACTGTTTGCTGGATCAAGATTGGAGTTTGGGATTTTCCGCGTGACGCCGCCGGTCGCGTTGGGTCTTCTTGGCCAGCGCGCGCTGGAAGGATTTCTCTAAGTCGACCCCGGTCTGATTGGCGAGGCATATGAGGACGAAGAGCACGTCGGCCATCTCCATGCCGAGGTCGGCTTCCTCGCCCTCCTTAAAGCTCTGCTCGCCAAAGGTGCGGGCCATGATCCGCGCCAGTTCGCCTACTTCCTCCATCAGCACGGCCGTATTGGTCAGCTCGTAGAATTAGCGCAGGCCTACGTCGGCGATCCATTCGTCCACCGCTCGCTGGCAGGCGCGGAGAGTGTGCTCAGGCGCTGGCTGACTCATAGGAAACAGGTGCCAGACCGTCCTGCTGGCGTTGGGCATTGACCTCGTCCAAATGCCAGGGCACGGCCGATCCATCGGTGCGAAAGCGCTTGTAGTAGCCGTCTTTGAGGCGGGAGATGGGCATCAGTGGTGCGGCGGGCCGCAGCTCGGCTAGGGCCGCGCCCGTGAGCTCCGTGCTGCTCGCGAGATCGACGATCTCGATTTTCTCAGGGTCAATGGTCCCCAAGCCGCGGGCGTGGGCGAATTGCAGATAGGGGGTGGCCTGCGGGTCGAGGCCCATCAGGTAGGTAGCAACTGTATCTACGTGTACCTCATTGACGCCGGCCACAGCCCAGCCGAGGGGGTAGTTGGCTCCTTCGTTGAACGCGGTGCCGTCGCGGCCGACGAGGCCATCTACTACTGAAAGCCGCGGCATCCCCAAGCCGCGCAGCGCGACCAATAGATCGCAGAGCTTGTGATAGAAGCGGTCTTCAAAGAAGCTGAGGCCGCTATCGGTCAGCCGCCACAGTTCATCGGCGAATGGCTCGTCCACGGCTTGGATCGCGCACAGGTGCCGCTCGGGCTTGGCTATGATGCCCATTAGGTTTTTAATCGACAAGGTCGTGCAGCCCAAATTGTGGCACTTGGCGAGGGGGACGTTGAAAAAGAAGGCGCAGTCGGTCACTTCCCGGTACAGGGGATAGCGCTCGTACACCACGCCATCGGCGACCTCGACGACGCGAGAATCCTCGTCGGTGTTCATTTCTGCGAGCCGCACGCCCCGCGCCTCGGTCATGGCGCGATAGCCGCACAGTGCCCAAGTGTGCCCGGCCGTGGGGTTTTCCCCGGACTGGCCGTCGGCGACTACCATGCGCTCGGCGGGTACGCCGCGGTCGCGCAGGGCGTCGAGCAGGCCGCCGACAAACCCGGGGTGGGTAATGACGCGCTTTTCCGGTGGATAGAGCACGGTGGCGTTGGGCTTGAGCAAGATGGTTCCGGCGGCAGGTAGCGGCACCTCGAGGGCTGCGAGGGTGCGATGGGCCAACTCTTGGTAGGTCGCGAAGGGAGCGTCGGCGCGGTCGATGGGCGCGCGCGCTAAATACACGGCGTCGGGATTTACGATCATGGTGTT
>JAPOYQ010000570.1 GCA_026706505.1 Gemmatimonadota bacterium | reverse complement strand
CACAATCCCAAGGACATGACGACGCGGATTCTCGACTTGCTCTCGCCTATCGGCAAGGGGCAGCGCGGCCTAATCGTAGCGCCGCCCTTCACCGGCAAAACTATGCTCCTGCAAAAGGTCGCCAACGCCATTACGACCAACCATCCCGAAGCGATTCTCATCGTCTTGCTCATCGACGAGCGCCCCGAGGAAGTCACGGATATGCTCCGTTCGGTCCAGGGTGAAGTCGTCAGTTCGACCTTTGACGAGTCTGCTACGCGGCATGTGCAGGTAGCGGATATGGTGATCGAAAAGGCCCGGCGTCTAGTCGAGCACAAGCGAGATGTGGTCGTGTTGCTCGACAGCATCACGCGCTTGGCGCGGGCCTACAATACGGTGACGCCGCACTCGGGCCGGATCCTCACCGGCGGTGTTGACTCAACGGCTTTACAGTGGCCGCGCCGCTTTTTTGCCGCCGCCCGCAACCTCGAAGAAGGCGGCAGCCTGACGATTATCGCCACGGCCCTAGTCGAGACCGGGAGTCGCATGGACGAAGTGATCTTTGAAGAGTTCAAAGGCACGGGCAATATGCAAGTGCAGCTAGATCGCCGGCTGAGCAACCGCCGCGTCTATCCGGCCGTTGACGTGACAGCGACGAGCACCCGCAAAGAAGAGCTACTGCTCACGGAGTTTGAATTGAATCGCTCGTGGGTACTGCGCCGCATACTCAATCAGATGGGAGTCATTGAGGGCATGGAGTTTCTCCAAGAGCGCATGCAAGGCACGGAATCCAACGAGGAATTCCTCAAGGCTATGAACGACTAGTCGCCTTGTTTTTTGAGCGTCAAGCCTCTATTTTTATTGATTCGGTAGCGGATTTCACCGCCAAGAAAACAGAGGAGTGCAAAGGTGCAAAAAGACATGCATCCCCCGTACCAAACGGTTATCTTTCTCGACACTAGCTGTGATTACAAGATACTGTCGCGTTCGACGATGAAGTCCGAAGAGACGATGGAGTGGGAAGACGGGAATTCCTATCCGGTGATCCGGGTCGAAATCAGCTCGGCTTCGCATCCTTTCTACACGGGCAAGCGCCAACAGATCATGGATCGAGGCGGCCGCATCGATCAGTTCAACCGCCGCTACGGCAAAAGCGAACAGCAAGCCTAGCTATCCATTCCGCGCGAAGAGGTGATAGGACGCCCTCCCGAGGGCGGTCGTATCGCCTTTTTCGTGTACGCGAGTTCATGGACAGAGAACAACTCACGCAAGATCTACCAGTCGGCGGCCAAGCCGTCATCGAAGGGGTCATGATGCGCGTGCCCGGCAAAATCGTCACCGCAGTGCGGGCGGCTGACCACCAAATCGTGGTGCGCGAGGAAGCATACGATTCCCTAACGCGGCGCTATCGCCTGTTGGGTCTGCCCGTATTGCGCGGTGCCCTCTCTTTCTTCGAAATGATGCTCATTGGGCTGAAGGCCCTCAATTTCTCGGCCGACGTCGCCAGCCAGGAAGAGGGGCAGGTCGAGCGGGGGGAGGAAAGTTGGCGGGAGCAATTGGTCTTGTGGGCGACGATGATTTTTTCCGTGGGGCTGGGCGTGGGCCTGTTCTTCTTTTTGCCGCTGTTAGCTGCCCAGCTTGTCGGCTTGCAGGAGAACGCCCTCGAATTCAACTTGGTGGCTGGTACCGTGCGGGCGACGCTTTTGATCCTCTATCTTTGGGCAATAAGCCAGTGGCGCGAAATCCAGCGAGTCTTTCAATATCACGGTGCCGAGCACAAAAGCATCTTCACCTTAGAGGCAGGTGCTGAGCTGACGGTGGCATCCGCGCGGGACTTTGGCCGGCTACATCCGCGCTGTGGAACCAGCTTCATGCTGATCGTTGTGCTCTTTGCGATCTTGATTTTCGCTTGCGTGGATTCGCTGTTCCCGCTCGTCTTTGGGCACACGCAGAGCCTTTTCGAGCGCTTTGCTACCCATTTTGCGGTGCTGCCCTTTGTCGCGGGATCGAGCTTTGAGTTGCTCAAGTACTCGGGCAAGAAACGCAATGCCCCGTTGGTTCGGTTGCTGAGTGCTCCGGGGCTATGGTTGCAGCGCATTACGACCCGCGAGCCGGACGACGACCAGTTAGAGGTCGCCCTATACGCACTGCGCCGCGCCCTAAATGAAGAAGTCGAGGCCAACCCATCGTGTTAGATAAATTGAACGAATACGAGCAGCGCTACGAGGAGCTAAGCGCGCTTATGGCCGATCAGGCCACCAGCCAAAACCCGGCTCAGTACCAGAAGCTGGCGCGGGAAATGGGCGACTTGCAGGAAGTGGTGGATTTAGCGGGCCAGTACCGCGCCGCGCTGGAACAGCTCGCAGAGGCCGAGGAGATTATCGCCGATGGCAGCGATGCAGAGCTAGTCGAATTGGCCACGGCCGAACGCGACCAACTGCGGGAAAAAGTGGCCGAGCTGGAAGAAACACTCAAAGTGCTGCTGATTCCCAAGGATCCCAACGACGGCCGCAACGCCATCGTCGAAATCCGCGCCGGTACCGGAGGCGACGAAGCCGGGCTACTCGCCACCGATCTATACCGCATGTACCACCGCTTTGCCGAGCGCAAGGGCTTGAAGACCGAGGAGCTTTCGTCCAGTCAGAATCCAGCCGGCGGTTTTAAGGAAGTGGTGTTCGTGGTTTCGGGCGTGGATGCCTTTGGTCAGCTCAAGTTCGAGAGCGGGGTGCACCGCGTGCAGCGGGTTCCCAGAACCGAGGCGTCGGGCCGGATTCACACGTCGGCGGCTTCAGTAGCGGTTTTGCCCGAAGCCGAGGAAGTGGAGGTGGAAATCGCCCCCGAGGATTTGAAAATCGAAGTGTACCGCTCTAGCGGGCCTGGCGGCCAGAGCGTCAATACCACGGATTCGGCTGTGAAAATCACCCATGTCCCAACGGGTATTGTCGTTTCCTGTCAGGACGAGAAGTCGCAGCTAAAGAACAAGAACAAGGCCTTGAAGGTCCTGCGCGCCCGGCTCTACGACAAATTGCAGGCCGAGCAAAAGGCCGAGCGCGACGCCGCCCGCGCCGGTCAGATCGGCTC
>JAPOYQ010000836.1 GCA_026706505.1 Gemmatimonadota bacterium | reverse complement strand
CGCCCCACCACGTCTCGATCCCAGGGCTGGACCAAGTCGGCTACCTCACCAGCGACGAGGCCCTCGACATGTGCCAACAGCCGGAGAACCTCCTCGTCCTCGGCGGTGGTCCCATCGCCGTCGAACTAGCCCAGTTCTTTCAGCGCATTGGCACGCAGGTGACGCTCATCCAGCGCAGCGATCACATTCTCTCCGCTGGTGACGAGGATTTGGCGCGGCCGGTGGAAGCGCGCTTCCGCGAGGAGGGCATGGAAGTGTACACCGGCACGCAGTTGCGCCAATTTACCGAGGAAAACGGGCGCAAGACTGCGCATTTTTCCCACGGCGGCGCAGAGAAAACGGCTTCGGCAGACCTCGTCCTGCAAGCTCTCGGCCGCCGCCCGCTCATCGACGGGTTGGGCTTGGACCAAGCTGGCGTCGAGGTCGCTGGCGGGCGCGTTGTCGTCGATGCGGCCATGCGCACCAGCCAACCTCACATCTACGCTGTCGGCGACGTCAACGGCGAGCACGAGGTCGTCCACATCGCCATTGAGCAAGGCGAGATCGCCGCGTACAACGCCACGCATCCCGACCGCCCCGAGCATCGCTTCGACGACCGCCTCAACGCGGTGGTCGTGTTCACCGACCCGCAGGTGGCCAGCGTCGGCCTCAGCGAGCGGGACTGCCGCGCTGCGGACCGGCCCTATTTGGTCGCCAGCTATCCCTTTGACGACCACGGCAAGTCGCTGACGATGGGCGAGACCTGCGGCCACGTAAAAATCCTCTGCGACCCGCGCTCGGGCGAAGTGCTCGGCGGCCACATCGTTGGCCCGGAGGCCGGCGAGCTGATTCACGAGTTGATCGCGGTGATGTACTTTCGCGGGACGGTGCAGGATTTGGCTAAAATGCCCCATTATCATCCGACCTTGGCGGAGATTATTACCTATCCGGCGGAGGAATTGGCGGAACAGTTGTAGGGGTGCCCCTTGTGGGCACCCTATATTAACGGACTAGGGCACCTACAAGAGGTGCCCCTACAAAATACAAACCTAGGGGATTTCATGTCTGCGTCTTACGATGTCGTCATTGCCGGGGCGGGCGCGGCGGGTGCGGTGCTCGCGGCGCGGATCAGCGAGGATCAGAGTAGGTCGGTTTTACTGCTGGAGGCCGGGCCGGATTTTGCTGCGGTTGAAGACCTGCCCGAAGAGATTCGCTATGCCTACGGGCGCGACCGCAATATCTGGGATCGCGCCTTTGGCTTGAGCACCCGATTTGGCTGGGAGTATCGCGCCCGGGCTACGGACCTGCGCCCCGATATGTTTGTGCCGCGCGGCAAAATTGTCGGCGGGTCGAGTGCGGTCAACGCGCAGATTTTTCTGCGCGGAGTGCCCGAAGACTACGACTCGTGGGCGGCGGCGGGCAACGATCTGTGGAGCCACGACGCCCTGTTGCCCTTTTTGTGCCGCCTCGAATCCGACCCCGACTACGGCGATGCCCCCTACCACGGTGCCGATGGCCCCATCCGCGCGCGGCGATTCAAAGACCACGAACTCAACCCCGAGCACCGCGCCTTCTACGAGGCTGCGCTCGCCGCTGGCTACCCCGACTGCCCCGACCACAACGACCCTGATTCTACTGGCGTCGGTCCCTTGGCCCTCAACAACGCCGAGAGCATCCGCTGGAGCACCAACATCGGCTATCTCAACCCAGCTCGCGGTCGCTCCAACCTCACCATTCAAGCCAACACCCACGTTCACCGAGTGATTTTTGACGGCCAGCGCGCCACCGGCTTGCTCGTCGAGCGCGACGGTGCCCTCTCCACGGTCCACGGCGGAGAAATCGTGCTCTGCGGCGGGGCAATTGGCTCGCCGCACCTGCTCTTGCTCTCGGGCGTTGGGCCATCCGCGCACTTGGAGGCCATGGGCGTTGACGTGGTGTGCGACCTGCCCGGCGTCGGCCAGAATTTGCGCGACCATCCGCAAGTGAGCGTGACGCTGCGGGCCAAGGACGAGTACCTCGGCGACGGCACGGAACCTCGACTGCAAATCGGCCTGCGCTACACTGCCGCCGGATCGGACTGGCGCAACGACATGTTCATCATCCCGGCCTCCTTTGCCACGACCGAGGGCTACTACACCTCGTCGCATTCCAAACCCTTGGGCTTTTACTTGGTCGGCTGCATCTATTTGGCCGAGGGACAGGGCGAACTCAAACTAGCTTCCACCGACCCGCACGTGCAGCCCGTGCTCGACTACAACTACTTGGCCGAGCCCTCAGACTGCCGCCGTCTGCGCGAATCCATCCGCATCATCATCGACCTGCTCAAACACGATGCACTCGACGCCCTCGTCGTCGAGCGCATCGGCCCCACCGACGCCGAACTCGACACCGACGACGCGCTCGACGAGTGGATGCGGCGCGAAGTGGGCACCAGCCACCACGTCTCCTCGACCTGCAAGATGGGACCGGCGAGCGACGCAATGGCCGTCGTCGATCAGTACGGCCGAGTGCACGGCCTTGAAAACCTGCGCGTTGCCGACGCGGCCATCATGCCCGACTGCGTGCGCGCCAACACCAACATTACATCGATGGCCATCGGCGAGCGCATCGCCGATCTCATGCGCTGAAGAGACTATGGGCGCTGTAAGCCGTTAAAGGCGTCGGATCAAGAGCGTCTCACCCTATGAAAAATGCTCCATGAGAAGGCTCTTGATGATCCGTAATGCGCCCCGACGCTAGTTTTGAAACCAGCCGCGGATTCAACTTGTAAGCGCAATTTCGCAATGTTTAGGTTGAATACCTGTTTCCTAGCATAAGATTTCATGAAGTCGGCCGCCATGGCGCTGATCTGCCTCCTGAGTTGGACCTCCGCTGGCACCGCGCCTGCAGCTTCGGCCGGGATCGACCTCTTCCCGGGTGAGCCCCTGCGGGTGCGCAAGATTCTGCCCGTGGACTGCCGCCTCGTCCGCGGCTTCACCCACGCGCCGGTGGACGGCCGCGTGGACACGCGTTATGCCAACGGCGCCGTGGGCGAGTGGCAGGGGCTGCACGGGACCCCGGCGGTGAACTACCGCCTCTTCAAC
>JAPOYQ010000531.1 GCA_026706505.1 Gemmatimonadota bacterium | reverse complement strand
GCGGTGCGGATGAAATCGACGAGGTTCCCGCCTGGATTGCGATAAGCGCGGCGCAGGTTGTCCTCATTGAAATAGTGATCGGGCCGGTTCAGGCGACGGGCAAGTTCTTCCTCCTCTCTTGGTTTGAGTGGCTCATCTTCGCGCACCTTCCGCAGGAGTGGATCATCGACCGCCTGGGTGCGAATTGTTTCTTCCCAGTGGGTGACGTATTCCTCCTTGTCAATACGCTCGCCCTCGGGGCCAACCTCGACGTAGGTGACCGCTTCAAGCCACTCGTCTTCGAGGCCCAACTCGACGAGCTCCTGCGTCGGCGGAGTCGGGCCATCGCTTGTTGTTTGATCACCCGTCGTGCCGGTGAAGACGTCGCTGTCGCTGTCTTCAAAGTACTGGTGGTTCCGGAAGAAGTCGTAGATGACAAATTTCTGCTTCTGGATATGGGGTGCGGTGCGCGTGCCACGACCCCGCATCTGCTGGTAGAGAATTGGGCTACGTACCCGCCGGCAGAGCACCAAATGAAGCACCTCTCGACAGTCGAAGCCAGTGTCAAGCATACCAACGCTCACCGCGATCATGGGGTAGGTCTCGGTCTTAAACTTTCGAATTAGGGCATCCGGGTCGGCCACGTCAGAAGTGATAACCTCGGCGTAGCGCCCCTTGTGTTCGGGGTGCAGCTCGTTCAGATACTGCGTCAGTCGTGCCGCGTGGTGCTTAGTGATGGCAAAGACGATTGTCTTGCCGGGACCTGGGTCTTGGCCCGGAGCGAGTTCATGGTAGCTCTCCCAAGCGAGGTGATCGAACTCTTCCATCATAAGCCGATTTGACTTCTCATTGGTCCAGCGGCGCTCAAACTCGACGGGGTCGTAGTGCTCGTCGTCAACTTCGGCACCCTCGGCGAGAATCTCGGTGATACCTGTAGCGAAGCGATAAGGCACCAAGTACTTATCGCGGAAGGCATCCTTTATTGAATAGGCAAAGTCGGGTTTGCCCGGCTCGCACTTGTAGAAGTCGTAGGTATTCCGCTCGATGTAGCTAGCCGGAGTAGCGGTAAGGCCGATGTGGAGGGCGTCGAAGCGGGTGAGCGCACCCTGCCAAGCACCATAAATAGAACGGTGGCACTCGTCGGCGATAACAATGTCGAAGTATCCGGCGGTGTACTCGTCCACGCGGCCGATCATAGTCTGAAGTAGAGCCACTGTGATTTGCTGCTCCTGGCGCGCTATACCGGGTCGCAGCCAGTAGCTCGAATACACATTCAGAACGTCTTGGATAGCTTCCAGCGCCTGCTTCGCGAGTTGCTCGCGGTCCACTAAGAAGAGCACGCGCTCAGCCCAGCCGGCTTGGAAGAGACGCTTGAGATATAGGCAGATAAGATCGGTCTTACCCGTTCCGGTCGGCAGCTCGATCAGGAAACGTCTTCTACCCAGTTCCAGTGCGTGGTCGAGCGCCTGCATTGCTTCGGCCTGATACGGCCGCACGGTGCGCGTCTCGCCTTGGCGGATGTAATGCTCGGGAATTTCCACGGTCGCCAGCACTTGGCGGCTATCGCGCATCTGCACCATGCGTTCCAGATCGCGTCGAGAGAAGAAGCCAGCGATCTGTCGAGCGTCATCGTTTTGGTAGTCCCAGAAGTAGGTCAGTTCACCGTTAGCCAGAAAAATGAACGGTGCGCCGAGCACCTTGGCATAGGGCAGCGCCTGCTGCTTGGCGGTATATGGATTGATGGCGTTCCTCTTGGCCTCAATCACGGCAAGTGGCCGACCGCGTTGGTCGTAGAGGACATAGTCGGCGCGACCGGATGCAGGCTCTCCTTCTTCGGCTGCTTCAAGCACGCAGACGAATTCGCCTACGACTCGCAGGTCGCCCTCGGCGCTGGGGTCAAAGACGAGATCGCTGTAAGCCGGATCGGGATTGAGCGGCTGTAGCCGGATCTCGCGATGACTCCAACTGCCGTCGTCCGGCACCTCTGTCTTCGTGCTGGTGTATTTTTTGACCGAGAACTCGCCGCCGAGCGCGGGATCGGTGCAGCCTCGGTGCCAGACGAGAACCAGCTTGCCCTCCCTAGTCCCGCCGCGTTCCGCCCGAAAGAGGCAGTAAGAGCCATCAGGAATGGTGGGCTCCATTGAATGTCCCTCGACGCGAGCCACGAAGTGGTCCCGGGTAAGCCGTACGTGGTTGGGTACCGGCATCCACCCGAGTTCCTCAGAGTCGACTCCAATAGCACGGTCTGGGCCGAAGTTGCCAGCAGCCGCCAGGAGGTCATAAACCGGAGCGTGTACCTGGAAAGCGCGCGCCTGCGAACGGTCAACGAGTCCGATGGCAGACTGCGAACTCGTAACCGAGACCTCGGTCCCAACCATCGACTTGTCGGCCGGGTTCCAACCCGATTGCTGTAGCAATTCGTCAATCGCGATGCGAGCGTCCGTCTCGCGCTCGTGCCGGTTCATCAGATTTCCTCACACAGTACAGTAAATCAGGTACGTCGCATACCATCACGCGCCTATTCCATAGCGCTTCATCCAGTTGATAAAGATTCTGAAGCTGGAAAGACCAACAGACTTTGCGGCTCCACAAATTTGCTTACTGCTGAATATTAGTCAAGATATCCGGTGTTTATGAGATACCCTCATGTCGGTCAAAGATCATCTCGACCGACATGAGGGCGAGGCCGCGTGACGATCAAACGCTCACGACGCCAAGGCTGCCAGTATCTCTTCCGGCGTCCGGTCCGGCGAGGCAAACGGATTGACCACCCGAACCGCGCCGAACTCTTGGCCGTCTTGCAAGTCTTCAGTCAGCAGAACCTTGCACCCGCAGGTCTGCGCGGCCGCGATGATGAGCGCGTCCCACCAAGACAAAGGGAAGCGATCCTGCAAGCCCCAAGCTCGGTTCAGCATCGCTAGGTCAACGGCTATCGGTTGCCACACTACCAATTCCCGTACGATTAATCGGGCCTCTGCCACATCGACGTTCAGCCGACGTTTGCTTGTGAGGGTGGAGTAGAGTTCCTGCAGAACCTGAAAACTCACGCGACCAGAGCGGCCACGGACGAGCAGCGAGATCCA
>JAPOYQ010000850.1 GCA_026706505.1 Gemmatimonadota bacterium | reverse complement strand
GTGACCCCATCGGCAGTAAAAACCTGCACCCCACCACTGCGGGCTTGGGACGGAACTCGAACGACGATGATGCCGTTAGACCAGACCGCATAACCGTCCGCCGCCGCTTGCACATTGGGGTTGAACAACACGTATCCCGTGCCGCGCTCGGGGCCAAAGTTGCCGCCGGCCAGCCTTAGGTACTCGCCAGCCTGTACTTGCGGCGGCGAAAGCTCCGCCAGGTACGGGCTCGCGATTTCCATGCGGACGGCATTGCTGGTCCCTTCAGACGTCACAACGGTTACGTCGCCCGAAGGCGCATTGAGCGGAACGCGGAACCGTATCGTCTTATTCGACCAAGTTTCAAATGAAGACACCGCGACCGAATCAATCCACGCGGAACCGCTGTCCCGCGCAAGGCCGAAATTGTCTCCGTCAATTTGGATGAGATCATCTGTCTTGGCCCCCGCATCCATGCGCGTGTGATTGGTGATCGCGTCAATGTAAGGCGACGTGACGACCACCTGTGCGCTGTCGCTGCCGCCGCCGGTTATCACCTGCACCGCGCCGGTGCGCGCGCCGGTCGGCACGCGCACTTGGATCTGCGCGTCGCTCCAAGCGAGATAGTCGGAATCACTCGGCTCCTTCCCCGCAAAAAAGACCACTTTACCCGTCCCTTTGTCAGTGCCAAAACCCTGGCCGACAATGGTAGTTGTTTGGCCGTATTGAACGCGGCGCGGCGAGACATCCGCAATTTGCGGCGCTGACACCGACAGCACGAGTTTGCCGTATCCCGTGCTGTCGTCCTTGCCCGGTGCCCCCAAATCGACGGTGGACTCGACGAGAGCCTTCCACAGATCGTCGCGCGAGAGCGAAGGGTTGGCCGATTTGAGCAGGGCGGCTGCACCGGCCACGTGAGGAGTTGCAGCCGAGGTCCCCCCAAACCTATCCGCACTGTAAGAAGCCGTTGCCACGCCCGAAGGCGCGACGAGGTCGGGCTTGATGCGGCCATCGGCAGTGGGGCCGCGCGAACTGTAGCTTGCCAGTATGCCCAAGTCCCATTGGTAGTAGTGGATCGCCCCAACGCTCAGCGCACCGCGAGCGTCCGACGGAATCCCCAAGCTGCTAGCCGGAACCGGATATTCGATGTCGTGGTGCCAAGACCACACTCGCAGCTTCTTGGGCTCGGCCTCGCCGACGCGGACGACGGAAATGCCATACGTGCCCGCTCGCCCGGCGAAGTATTCGATAAACTCTACCGGAGCGCCGCCTTCGCCCTGAACATCAGTGCTTTTGCTAACTTCTTCGATATTGCCGAACGCGTCTTGATAGTAGAGATACAGGTCGTAGTCCGCCGTGGTGATGGGCCAATCGTCCCAAGTCAGCGTCACGTTTATGACGTCGGCGATTCCGATTTTGTCGACAAAATTCACCATGTCGTCGCCAGCGGCAAAATCGTGCCGATTGTCGGCATCGCTATCGTGCCAAAAACCCATGTAGTGCTTGTGGGCGTAATTGCCGACGGCGTTGACCCAAAGAATGCCGTTGTCAGCCGCGTCATTTACGATGTCGCAGATGATCCCGCGCCCGTCCCCAAAGCCCTCGTTCACCCAAGTCGCCGAGTAGTTTACAATGGCAACTCCGTTTTGTATGCAGCGGTCTTTGGCATTCTCCAAATCCACTTCATCCGCAACCTTGTACAGATAGAGTTCAGCTTCTGGAGCCACGTCGTGGATGATCTCGGCACATGCCGTGCCGTGGGCTTCCACACCGGCGTATATCCCCTCACCCGTATAATCGCGGTACCACCGACGCACCGGCATATCTTCGGGCAATTTATCGGCCCCCTTAAATCCGCCGTCGATAATCGCCACCTTGACCCCTTGGCCCTTCGCGCCAGCGGCGTGGTTTTCGCGAGCGCGGATGAGCGCTACGCCTTCGCTAAGAGTCTGTTGCGCATGCGGACGGCGTGGCCTGCGGACAAAGGCCACACTAGGCAACTCAGACACCGCCCGCAGCGCTGCAGCCGGTACTGACACGCGCATCAGACTCTTGGACTGGGCCAGGATATCGACGCCGAGGGCGGCAAACGTCGTAGTATCAATGGCAACCGCCACACCCGCCGAGGGGACCAAAATGACGACCACGCGCGGGCCGTCCGCCGCACGAGTCGGCTTGGCCGCCGAGGGCACAGCTAGGTCCCACAGCGCGCTTTCTATATTGGGAGGGCCGACGGGTTTAGCCGGCGCAACGTCGAGATCTTGTCCCCACAGGGGTACCGCAAAAAGGAGGAAAAGTAAGGTATGGCGCACGGCGATCAGGGTCAGCGAGCTTTGTACGATTCGCGTGTGCCCTGCATTCCTAGCTCTTTGGTGCGCGACAAAAGTGCGAGTTGCTCGTCGGCGGCCAAGGGCGCGAACTGGCGGGCGATGTCCGCATTCTGCCGCAACTTTTCCAGCGAATCCATCCCGGAACACACGGTAGCTACCGGCAGGCTCATGGCGTAGCGCAGGCACTCTGTCACCGTCGCCACACCTGTTGCGAGGATCGCTTCGGGCCTACCCCCCAAGGTCTTCATGGCGATGACCCCGATATTTTTTTCCACTGCGACCGGCAGCACCTCATCCACAAAGCTGAGGTAGTGCGGGTCGAATACGTTGATCGGCATTTGCGTGGCGTCCCAAGTAAAGCCGCGCTCGATCATCTCCACGTGCAGGGAGGGCAAGGTATGGCCAGTGAAGCCAATGTAGCGGATCTTGCCCTCCTCTTTGGCTTTGAGTACAGCCTCTAGCAGGCCCTGTTCGTAAATCCGCTCTGGGTCGTCGGGCTGTTTGATATTGTGAAACTGCCAGAGGTCAATCACGTCGGTTTGCAGTCGGCGCAAGCTCTCTTCGAGGTGGACAATCGCCCGCTTGGGGTGGCGGCTCGCGTCCTTAGTCATTAGAAATACTCGGTCGCGATAACCACCGCTCAACACCTTGCCCATGCGTATCTCGCTCGCGCCGTTGGAGTAGCCCCAAGCATTGTCGAAGAAGTTGATCCCTTCGTCGATGGCCGCGTGCATCAAGGCGGCCATCGCCTTGAT
>JAPOYQ010000737.1 GCA_026706505.1 Gemmatimonadota bacterium | reverse complement strand
CCACAACATGGCCGCCCGGGTATCGAAAAGCGCTCGCTGTCCAGTGTGATCCCCAAAGCGCGGAGAGCGCGGTGCCCGAGACCAAGCCTCCTCTTGTAGATGACCATCCACATCAATGGCGTCTTCGGTCCTATGGCAGATGTAGCGCACGGTCTTATTCATTCTTCACCCACCACCTTTTCGGAAAAGTGTATAACACTGAAGCGATCCGGGATATGCGAATCATAAGTCCCGTGGCTGGTCCAAGCCCACCCCGGACATACCCGTGCGCCCCCCTCCTCAATCCACTGGAAACGCGAAAAGTCCATCCGCCATATATCCCCTTCTCGAGCCGGCAACGAACGCCCATCCGCCAAGTGCTTCAAGCCCTGCCACGGAAAGGCGATTTCCGCGGTCCAGCCCCGGTCGGTGTCGCTGGGATCATTGATGGTCCCGTCCACCTGCACCGCCCATTGCAAACCCGGCATATCCCATTCGCGGAAGGCCCAGCGCCGCCCGCGCGGATGCCGGTGTCCCGACCGCGGCCCGCCGAGGGTATCCACCAGCCGGGTCCCCAGCAGATCGAATTCGGGCAACTTGGCGTACCCGGCCTCGATATAGGCGTCCTGCCACACGTAAAACCGCTCCATGATGGTGCCCAAGGCATTCAGCTCGAATTCGTAATAGCTATCCTCCCCAGCAATAAAGACCTCCACGTCGTTTTCCTCGCAGATCATGGAATCGCGCGTGGTATAGGTCGCCCGCACATCCGGTTCTTCCACCCAGAACCCCACGTAGATGTACTCGTCGTCCCACAGCACCGCAGCCCGGGTGTCGAAAAGAGCCGGTCGGCCCGGTTCCTCCAGATCCTCAAAACGCGGCGATTTGGGCACCAATTGCCACGATTCCTCGTCGAGATGCCCGTCCACCACAATCGGGCCTTTAGCCCGATAGCTGGTATAGTGCTTCAAACCCTCTTCCGAATAGCCGTATTTACTCGTCATGTGTTGGGTCTCCACTTTAGCCCTTTTGCTGGTCAGGAAGCCATCCGCAGCGGCATGAGCACGGCAGCGTGGTGTTCCTCCCCCACCTCAAAGTGAAGAGGTGCCTCACTGTGGTCAAGATATATCCGTATCTCCTCTGCGGTATCTTTCAGAGCCTCCACAATCGTTTTGAGGAAATCGTGATTGAGGTCGACGCGGAATGATCCACCATCCTCGATATTCGTCACATCAGCAGGGCAGTTCACGGAATGCTCCCAATCCGGGAAGTCATCGCCGTGCAAATCGTCCGCAGTTTCTTCCGTCCGACTAAATCCCTGATCTCGCGTCGTTCGCAACACCAGTCTCCCTTCCACACTCGACACCCGCATCTGTACGCGGGGCATGTACTCCCAGCCGCTTTTCACCAGTTCATGACGCTCTCTGAGGAACGGCTCGATCTCCTCCACGCAGGCCATCAGACTCTCGCTGCGCACGACCGCCAAGATCGGACCGGGGACGCCAACGGCCTCTTGATACTTGAGGTACGGCCCAGGAGTTGCCGGTAACGTCACCCTGTGGCCATCCGCGGTCTGCAACGTGGCCGATTCCTCTTCGAGAATCAGCATCGCCGAGTCGGTCTCCGGAATCATCTCAGGATGCAGCGAATCGAGAATCATCGGAGCCGGCAGGGACGCTAGGCCCTTACTCGACCAGTTGAGCAGCCGTGAGCCGTCCGTTGCTACTACTCTGCCACCAGCGTCGAGACAGATGCAGTGCATAATGGGCCGCTTGGGATCGTCGCTTGTAAAGCGAGCTACGTGACGCAGTCCGGCTAGATCGTCCGGGCCGAGTTCGAATGTCTGTGCAGTGCTGGATTCCGCCATCGCCATGATCTCCTTTTGCAGGCGTTTGCGGGCCTTTTGCAGACGGCTCTTTACCACTCCGGTTTGGAGGTGCAGCAAGGTTGCTGTCTGCTGATATGAATAGCCCTTGAGGTAGTGGTGGACGATCACGTCTCGGTGGGGGTCGCTCAATCGCCCGATCGCCTTCCGCACCAGCGCCCTGATCTCCTGCTTCTCCTGCTCGGGCGGTGCCGCCAAGTCGAGCTGATCCAGCAGATTGAGTTGCGTGATACGACGCCGCTGCCACATGCGCGCTTTGTTATCCGCGATCGAGCACAGCCAAGCGCCGAATCGCTCGGGAACGCGCAACTCCGCTAGCTGCTGGTACGCGGCAATAAACGCCTCCTGTAGGACATCCTCTGCCGCCTCTTGTGAACCCAGCCTGCGGGTGAGCCGCACTAGCAGCCACGGCGTGTGTTCCTCAACGAGCAAACCAAACGCCGCAGAGTCGCCAGCGGCAGCCCTTTGCACGCAGCTTTCTCCATTCCGTTCCATGATCACCTTATAGTTGCTTCCTAGGCGACAAAGGTATCCGCAAAAAGGAGCCGTCGGGACAAACTTGACAGTATTTTCACAACATGTACAGTAAATAGGTACATATCACAGGAGAATCAAATGACCACTATTACGACCTATACCCAAGCCAGAGCCGCACTCGCATCGCTCTGCGACGAAGTCACCTCCACTCGCGAGCCCGTGATCATACGGCGGCGCAATGCCGAAGACGTCGCGCTAGTTTCAGCCGACGAATTGGCCAGCCTCCTCGAGACCGCTCATCTCCTCAGATCGCCCAAAAACGCCCAACGCCTCCTCGCGGCGATCAACCGCGCACAGAGCCGGACGTTGTCTCCTACTTCCGTAGAAGAGCTTCGCCGGGAACTCGGTCTTGTCGAAAAAGAAAATTAAAAGAAAGGACGCTCCTATCGCTCGTGAATGGGTAGGAGTATTCCATCCTGAATTCGTTGAAGATCTGCGTTATTGGGTACAGACCAACCGCAAAATAGCGCTGCGCGCCTTTGATCTGATACAGGCCGTACTCCGCGACCCACTCTCAGGTATCGGCAAACCAGAACCCCTCAAATACCTTCCATCCGGGACTTGGTCGCGACGCCTTACCGAAGAACATCGCCTAGTGTATATGGTAAGCGAAGGACGTATCGATTTCTTGCAAGCGCGCTATCATTATTGAGCTTCGGAAAACTATA
>JAPOYQ010000910.1 GCA_026706505.1 Gemmatimonadota bacterium | reverse complement strand
CGGGAGACTAGGTTGAGCAGGCCTATTGCTTTTGCTAGAACGGAATCGGAAGGCTGGCCAAGTGCCCTGTCATGGGCGGCATCGATTGGGTCAGCGCGTTCGACCGCAGTGACCACCTCCACCCAACGGCGGTGGGTGAGCGGGTCGGAGAGCACGGCGGGTTGATTGATTACGAAATAGTCATAGATTGAGGCGGGATGCAGCCACTCGCCGACTCTGTTGAGCGAAGCGATTGCATCGCGAAAGCCATGCGGCTCGCGGCTGGCCAGATAGGTGAACAGAGTTCGCTCGTTCTGCGCGAAACGGTGACAGAGGTCGGGGAGGAGGAGCAGTGCGGTGGGGTGGATGGGATAGCAGCGCGCGAACAAGTCAGCAGCTTCGCCTGCGTTCAATGTCGGTGGAAGCGCATTCGCGGCGCTCAGAGCCTTGGCAAACCCCTTCGCACGTTGTCGAACGTGCCTGTCTTGTGCCTCTGTCAGGTTGTTGTCGAATGCCGTGGCTAGGAGACGTAGCGTCTGTTCCGGAGGTTCGACGAAGGGGACGTTCTGGAAGCGGCCTTGTACCTTTGCCCAGTCGTTCCTCAGACTCTCGCCGAGTCCCCGGGCGTAGAGATCGAATCCTTGATGCAGCAATACGAGGACGACGAGATTCGTAGGGCCACCTTTGAAGGCTCGTTCCGCGAGCTGCTGGAGCAGAAAAATCCCGCCACCGCCTTGTCGGGCTTCATATTCAAGAAACTTGCCGAGTTCGTCGACCAGCAAGAGCAGGCCCCCAGCTCCCGATTGCTCAAGCGCGTCCTGCAGGTCGTCGATCAGCTCGAGCAGATCGCTTTCTGGCAAGCTGCTGCATTCCCGCGCTGCACGGATCCGTTCAAGAACTGCGGGTTTGCGGCCTAGCCGGTCCGCCCAAAAGGAAACGGCGGCGTCATCCAACGCTGAAATGAGTCGTTTCGGGAGGGGCTCTTCGCTGCCCTGTAACACGACGCGGCACCAAGCGCGCTGATTTGCAAACCGCCGAGCAACGCGCCGGCTCTCTTTCGCGAGAACCGCCTGCGCAGATTTCTTTACCTGGCCGGCGCTGAGGAGCTCATGCAGGAACAAGGCGAATGACGACTTTCCGGCGCCGTAGGGCCCGACAACGCTCCAGGCGCGGGGCGCGTCTGCGTCGCCGAGCGTTTCAGCGATTGCGTCTAGGAGTTCGACGCCCCCCGGGCTTGGGAGGTATGCCTCGATGAGTGCTCTGGAGCCTCGATCACGTTCTACATTCGTGGACCTTGTATACCGGGCGTTGACGCTGATTCGATGGGCAAAGTTCACGCCGCCACCCGTCGATTGTGGCGGTCTCGAAAATGTTCCAATGGGTCGGTAGAGCGGAAGCTATAGAGCTGATACACGCCAGCCGTTCGATCGAACCGAAAGTCCGACGGCGACAACTCACAGAGCTCCTCAATTTTGTGCATGAGGCCCTCCTCGGTCATCCGAAACACTGCTCCGGGGGCGCAATGGTTCGCGTCGCTATACATGAGGTCTTGGATCGCGACATGTGGGGAGTTTAGCTGGCCTAAAACTTCGGAGATGGCGAACGTGAAGACGGGTAGCGGGAGATCATACCGGGACTCGGGAGTGCAACTAAGGTGGTGAGCATCTACACGGTGGAGTAGGTCCAGCAGCGACAAAGGAGAGTCAAGTGTGTCTTCCAGCGCGATTCGGGAAGACGAGGCCGTGCGCGTATACATCCGCAACAGCATGGTCACGTCGCGCGCGAGCGTTGTCGGGGACGTTCGCTTCGCGGCTTCGCGGCGGACGTAGTTCGATAGTGTTGCTGACACTTCGTCCGCACTGAATGCGGGCTTGTGGAAGTGGTTGAAGAACCAGTAAATCGTGGTGGCGCCGGTAGGATTTGACGCCAAGAGCCAATGAATGAGCCAAATCGTCGCGTCATCTTCGAAGAACGGGTCGCCTTCCTCTCCGAAGGCAACTCGAGCAAGTTTGGTCTCCGCGTATCCCCTGCCGTCGGGTAAGGGACGAACTAGCTGAGCCGCTTGGAGCCAATACCGCATAGAGGAAACCATGTTTTTCCCGACACCTAGGTCAACGGTAGCGTCTTCTCGAGAGAAGATGGCAGGATCTTGCTTCAAGGCGTTTAGGCCCTTGGCAATCCAGCCGAAACGCAGGTGAAACGTCTCGTGGCGGCCGAAGGTTACGTGGTCCGGTCGAAAGCGCATGGTTCGTCTTGGGGGCACTTTGCTAACCTCAAACGCGTGGAGGGTGGCGTCCGTGTGCTGGGCTTTGTGCGTCAAGGCTGGCTTTCCTTCACCGTGGGGCGGTTCGCTGTTGGCAGCCGAAACCTCGCGAAGTTGCTCGCGGGCCATCCTAACAGGAATGCGGGCACGGGGACACACTCACCAACGACGCTCCTGAGTGGCGCGGGAGCGTGGGTAGCGCACAGGGACGGCGGTACCGGTCGGCGGCTAGTTTGGGCAAGCGGTCGCCCGCAGTGCCCCGAGCGACACTGATCGGGAATGGCGCTGCACTTGGGAGAACTGAGCGCAGGAGGACAATTTCGGCGTGGAAGCGACCGAAGACCTCACCACTTCGTGCGTCCGTGGACGCTCCGAGAAGCAGGTGTGGCTCTCTGGACCTGCCGCTCCTTCGCCTGACCGGGCGCAATGTCGTGATCGATGTGGACGTTCAGCGCGGGGCGGCTGCGGCGCTTAGTGTGCGGCGGCGCTTGGGCGTCGAGCCCGATAAAGTTGTCCTGGACGGGCGGAGACGGTGTGGATGCGTTGGAGCGCAGGGCAACTAACCTGACGTCGATTTGGGAAAAGGCGGACATTTGGTGCCTGAGGTCGTAGGCTGTGGTGGCGGTTACCCGAACGGGTCGAGGTCGCTCGGGACTCGGTTCGCCGAAGGCAAATGGGACGCGGGTCTGCGGCTACCCCGAGATTGCGATGTTTGGGAGTATCCACATACTCGTCGCGATAGACTTGATCAACCGGAGTAGTGTTGCCTTTCAGCATGGGGTGTACGTCAGATTTGTGAGATTTGGAGCCATTACAGGTTGGCGCGACGCTCC
>JAPOYQ010000826.1 GCA_026706505.1 Gemmatimonadota bacterium | reverse complement strand
GCTCTGACCGCTGCCGGGCTACTCGTACCGCCGTGGAGGTCTTGGGCATAGGTAATAATAGACGAGACCGCCAACGCACCCGTAGCGGTCACACGTTGCGTTTTTGCATCAAAAATCAAGCAATCAACATTCCCCGCACGAGCCATGTTCCGGGCCTGCGTATAGGTCACCGCGCCCTGCTTGACCAGCGCTGCCGCGGTCTCGGGATCCGCAACGCCCGGAACCTTGCCCTGTGCGATGCGGTCGCGCATCTGCTGCACGCAGGCTTCGTACTGATCCTTGGGAACTTCAAGGATCTGCCCTAGATAGCGGTAATTCCCAGCTCTCGAATCGAACGCTGTATGAACCGTTGCGGATGCGTTCTGGCAATAGTTCGATTGAACGCGCAAGTCTTCAACTCTCGCCCACCGGACCGGAAATGTGTTTGTTGCGCTGAAATTGCACCCTAGCCATTTCCTCAAGTCTCTCCTTACGGCAACCTACGGCCAAGCCCACTATCCGCTAGCGAGCGCTTGCTCTAGCTGCTGGCAAAACGCCTCGATGACCTTGAGGCGGGCGAAGCGTTTGTCGTTGCCCTCCACCAAGGTCCAAGGAGCAGCAGTCGTGTGGGTGCGCGCTACCATGTCGCCAACAGCGGCCTCGTACTCGTCCCATTTCTCTCGGTTGCGCCAGTCTTCGTCGGTGATCTTCCAGCGCTTGTGCGGAGTCACCTGCCGCGCCTTGAAGCGTTGCAGTTGCTCGTCCTTGTCTATGTGAATCCAGTACTTGGCCACCACCACGCCGTGGTCTGTTAGCTGCGCCTCAAAATCGTTGATTTCGCCGTACGCCCGCTTCCAAGCCGCTTCGTCGGCAAAGCCCTCGACGCGTTCGACTAGCACCCGGCCATACCAACTGCGGTCGAAGATCACCATCCGGCCAGCGCGCGGCAGGTGGCACCAAAAGCGCCAGAGGTAGTGTTGGGCGTGCTCCTCTTCCGTGGGGGCAGCGATTTGGATGATCTGATAGATACTGGCTTCGAGAGGGTCCGTCAGGCGCTGGATGACGCCGCCCTTACCCGCTGCATCGGCCCCCTCGAAAACCAAGACGGTCGAAAGGCCCTTGCGGCGCGCCTGCTGCGTCAAGCGATAAAGCCGGCCTTGGTATCGCTCGAGCAGGGCTTGGTACTCCTTCTTAGGCACCCGCTGTTCCATGTCCAAAGGGGTCAGCACGTTGGGCGCGGGCGACCAGTCTGATTCGACGAGCTTGGGACGGCTCTTCTTTTTGCCTAGACACTGGCGGATGGCGTCGCGCACGGCGTGGCCCACCGCCAACGCGTAGCGAGGGTCGCTGCCATCGACAACCTGCCAATGAGCACCTCGGATGTCGGTCTTTTGCAGTAAGCGGTCACCGGCTCGTTTGAACTCGTCGTAGTACTTTAAGCCCTCTCTCGCATCCGAGTTCACCCGCCAGCGGGTCCGCGGGTTCTGCTCCAAGGCCGCGATGCGTTGCTGGCGCGCCTCTTTGTCCAAGTGAATCCACAGCTTGATCAGCAGCGCACCATCGACGACGAGCTCATGCTCAAAGGCCGTGATGCGGCCAACGTCGCGATCAAAGACCACCTCGTCGCTGCGCCCATGAGCCAAGTCGCGCAGCGGGCGGTCGTACCAGCCGTTCAAGTATATGCCGATGGTTCCCTTTGGCGGCAGGGAGAGCCAGTAGCGCCAGTACTCCGGGCGCTCGCGCTCTTCTGCGGACGGCGACTCAAAGGCGCAGATCGCAATGCCGTGCGAGTCCATCCACTGCCTGAGCATGTTGCTCGCCTCGCCCGCACCTGCGCCGGCGCAACCACCCAAGACGATGATCGTTGGAAATTGAGCTTGCTGCAGCCGCTCTTGAGCCGCGATCAGTTCCGTGCGCAGCTCGGCTTCAAGCTTCTTATAGCGGCCGTTCGAAACGCCGCACTCCAACTCATTTGTTGCCATTGATCGCCTCTCTACCTTACTAAAAATAGTAAAAAATTTGCCGCAGATGTCCAGTCGGCAATCCGCAACCCACCGATTGCCGACCACAGGGTAAAACCGTAGATTTTTGCATTCCTTGGCAAAGGAGCTTTGGCATGGAAGTACTCGGCGGACCGCTTTTTGGCGTTGCCGGAGCAGGCGAATCGCACGGGCCGGCAATTGTCACCACGGTCTTCGGTTGTCCCCCCGGCTTATGGGTGGAGCGCGCCCAGATCCAGCACTATCTCGACCGCCGCCGCCCCGGCAGCAACAAGCTGGGCACCCCCCGGCGGGAAGACGACCAAGTCGCCCTGCTATCCGGCCTCTACTCAGAGGATCACGACCAGCTCCTATCCGGCCCGGCGCTGCACCTGCACCTAGCCGAAGACGCGACGCCAGTGCGCACCTATGAAGCGGGCTTCACTACGGGAGAGCCAATCGCCGCAGCCGTGCTCTCGGCTGCCAAGCGCTCGGGCGATTACCAGCAGTTCGCCGGGCCGCAGGGCCACGTCCGTCCTGGGCATACCGACTTAGTCAAGCACTACAAGTCGCAGGGCTTTGTCGATGTGCGCGGCGGCGGGCGTTCCAGCTATCGCTCGACCATCTCCGACGTCATCGGCGGCACCATCGCCCGCCTCTATCTAGCCGAGCACTTTGGCACCGCCATTTTCTCTTCGATCTGCCAAGTCGGGCCGTTGGAGACGGGCATTTCCCTAGCGGCGCGAGTCGCCGAACTAGCCGAAGCCGACGGACAGTGCTTGTCTCCTGCAACGTGTGCCGCCCTCGAAAGTGATCTAGAGCGCGGACCGCTCCGCGCGGTGGATGCGGATTTCGCTCATCAAGCGGCCGAACTGATTGCCAAAACCCGCAAGGAGCAGGACTCCGTCGGCGCGGCGCTCGAAGTAGTGGCTGTCAACGTGCCCCCCCTCGTCGGCGAACCACTGTACCAGAGCCTAAAGTTGCGCCTGATGGGCAGCCTCGGCGGCTTGCACGCCGTGCAGGCCTGCGAAATAGGCACGGGCCGCGCTTCGTCTGCGCGCCGCGGCAGCGAGCACAACGACCCCATCCGCACCAGCGGCTACCAGAGCAACAGCCACG
>JAPOYQ010000399.1 GCA_026706505.1 Gemmatimonadota bacterium | reverse complement strand
TCCGCATCGAACAGGCCAACACCGTCCGCTTCGAGGCCCGGGACCTCGGCGAGGCCTTCTTCCGGCGGGCAGTCATCGTCGGCGTGGGCCTGATTGGTGGCTCAATAGGCTTGGCGCTCAAGCGTACCGGCTTTGGCGGGCAGCTTGTGGGCGTCAGCCGTCCTGCGACCATCGCCCGTGCGCTGGAATTGGGCGTGATCGACGAGGGCTGGGGCTACGACGAGTTGGGACAAGCGCTCAAAGGGGCCGACCTAGTCTTTATCTGCACGCCGATCAAGCGGATTCTGACGCTGATTGCGGAGGTGGGTCAGCTCGCCGAGTCGGGGACGCTGGTTACTGATGTGGGGAGCACCAAGCGGCGCATCGTCGCGGCGGCCCAGGCCCATTTCAGCGACGAAGTGTACTTTGTCGGTGGTCACCCTATGGCCGGCTCTGAAAAGGCGGGCGTGGCCGCGGCCGATCCGTTCCTCTTTCAGAATGCGATCTATATTTTGGTCCCCGACCAGAAGGTGCCGACTGATCGCTACCAAGCATTGACTGCTCTCTTGCGTCAGGTTGGGGCACGGGTTATGGAACTAGACGCTGGAGCACACGACCGGGCGGTTGCTGCGATCAGCCACTTGCCGCAGATGATGGCGACCTCGCTGGTGAGTATGGTTGGTCGGCTGAATGCTGAGCGGGACCACTTCCTGCCGCTGGCCGCTGGCGGTTTCCGCGACTTGACGCGGATTGCTTCCAGTCCGTTCGCGCCGGTGTGGGAGGATATCTGCGCGACCAATGCCGACGAGATCCGTGCGATGATCGACCGCTACATCGCCGCGCTTGCGGAAGTGAGGGAACGGCTGGAGGCAGAAGAGCTAAAGGCGGATTTCGATTTTGCCAACGAAATTCGGGGGTCCATTCCGAGGGGTTCAAAAGGATTTATCCATGTGCAGCGCGAGATCTTGGTTCTAGCTGAGGATCGGCCGGGTGTCATCGCCGAGATCGGCCAGGCGCTGGGGGCGCAAGGAGTGAACATCAACGATATCGAGGTGATGAAGGTGCGCGAGGGCGAGGGGGGGACGATACGGCTGGGATTCGACAGCGGAGAAAGCGCGGAAAACGCGCTGGGAATATTGACTAGGCTCGGGTATGTGGCGCGGAGACCCTAGGCCATGGAAACGGTCGTAAACCCAGTCAAGAAAATCGCGGGACAGGTCTCGGTTCCCGGAGAGCGGGAGCCAGCCGAGCGCGCGCTCGTGTTGGCCGCATTGAGCGAGGGGAAGAGCTCTGTCCGCCACGTGCCCGTTGCCGCTGACCGGGTGGTCGCTCTGTTGCGCGAGCTAGGTGTTGATATCACCAAGCGCGCAGGCACTCATGTGGTGCGCGGGGTTGGGCTGAGGGGATTTCGGGACGTAGAGGGAGCACTCGACCTAGAAGGGTTGGGCGATACCGCACTGTTGTTGCTTCCCATGCTCGCCGGACAAACGTTTCGCTCGCAGGTGAAGTTAGGCGCGGAAGCCGAGCGATGTCGGCCCTTGCTCGCCCTGTTGGCCCAACTCGGGTTCGCCGTAGAACAGGAGAGCGCGGACACCTTTGTAATCGGGGGTCAGCAGGCCAAAGGGTTCGTCCTCTCCGAGGCACCGCCGACCGACGCCCTAGCGCTGGGCGCGTTGGTGGCCGCACTCTTTGCCGAGGGGACGACCGCGCTGAAAGTCGGCAGCCGCGTGGAGCGCTTGTTGTGCGGGCGCGGGGTCGCTGTCGAGCGGCGCAAACTGCTGTCGGTAGAGGGCGGGCAGGCGCTCCAGGGCGTTGACGTAGAGATCCCCGGGCAACTTGCATTGACCTATCCGCTCATAGGGGCTGCGCTGTGCCGCAAGGGATCGGAGCTAACCGTCAAACGCGTGGTCATTCGCTCTGGGCAGCGGGCGTTTTTGGATTTGCTGCGGCAGATTGGGGCGCAGATCGACGCGGAAGGCCTTGAGGGAAACGAGTACGATTTGCACGTGAGCGCCAGCCCATTAAAGGCCACGCGCGTGGCTGAGTCGCGGGCGGCCAAGGTTGCCGACCAGATCGCGTTGCTAGCAGTCTTGGCGACCCAGGTGCAGGGGACGACGGTCATCCGCGATATCGAAGACGTGCCGCACGTGGAGCATTTGTGCGCTGCGCTGCGCTCGCTCGATGCGCGGATTGGCCAGTTCCCCGAGGGGCTCGTCATCAAAGGCGGCTTCCCGCTCCAGGGCGGCCAACTCGACGGCAAGGGCGATCCTAATTTAACCATGGCTTTTGCCGTGGCCGGGCTGTTGGCCGAAGGGGAGTTGACCATCCAAGGTAGCGATTGCTTGACGCCCATCTGGCCCGATTTTTTTAAGACCGTACAATCTATTGGAGGAGATTAAATATGAGAGGACTCTTTCGGCTCTTTGTGTGCGCGGCCGTGATGTTGGGTGGCGGCCTACTCGCCATTCGCTTGCTCTACAACGTATCGTGGCGTGAATCCATGGAGATTGCCAACTGCTTTGTTGAGGATTTGTTGGGGTGATTTCCGGAACGACGCGGGTACTCGGCGTCATCGGCGACCCGGTCGCACACACGGCGTCGCCGGCCATGCACAACGCCGCGCTCAGGGCGCTGAATCTCAACTATGTGTACGCGGCGTTCCGCGTCGCTCCCGCAGCCTTGCCCCAAGCGCTCGCCGGAATGCGCGCTTTTGGCATGGTTGGGCTGAATGTAACTGTGCCGCACAAGCAGGCCGTCATGGAGCATCTCGACGAGGTTTCCGCCGAGGCCCAGAGCATTGGCGCGGTCAATACCATTGCCAACCGCGAAGGTCGGCTCGTGGGGTACAATACCGACGCCTTTGGCATCGTGCAGAGCCTCAAGGTCGATGGTGGTTTGGACCCGCTGCCTCCTAAGGTCGCGCTCCTCGGGGCTGGTGGCGCGGCGCGGGCCGTGCTCTACGCGCTTCTGGCGCGGGAGGAGGTGGAGGAAGTGCTGTTGCTCAACCGCACGGTGGAAAAGGCCGCCGCCCTCGCCGGTGATCTCGACAGCGCTGGTAAGGTGCGGGTTGGGGCGCTGGCAGAGACCGGGCCGATTGGGGACGCTGG
>JAPOYQ010000444.1 GCA_026706505.1 Gemmatimonadota bacterium | reverse complement strand
AATGAGCAAGGGCGTGGCGCTTGCCCTTGGTACCGCCGGCGAGGAGGATCGCGCTCATGCTGTACGCTTGGCCGATGCACAGCGTTGCTACGTCGCAGGGGACGTACTTCATGGTGTCGTAGATGGCCAAGCCGGCGGTGAGGCTGCCGCCGGGGCTGTTGATGTAGAGCGAGATGTCTTTCTTGGGGTCTTCTGAGGTCAGAAAGAGCAGTTGGGCGATGACGAGATTGGCTTCATGGTCGTCGATCGGGGTGCTGATGAAGATGATCCGCTCCTTGAGGAGGCGAGAGAAGATGTCGTAGGCGCGCTCGCCGCGGCCGGTCTGTTCGATTACTACGGGTACGATGGCCATGTGCTATTCTGTTCGTGAGAAGAGAGTCTATTCGCTGATTTATGGACTATAGACGATGTCCAATACAGTGTCAATGGGCACCGTTATAGATCGGTTGACCGCGCTGGGGTAGCGCGGTACATTTTATTTCGTTCTCAGCACGTCGTTACCCACCGAAGATCAGTCCCTTAACTCACTGCAAGGTATAGTGATACAATTCTTTGAGTTCTGTTATTTGGCCATAGCTGACCACAGGTGCGCGTGCTCGTAGGTATTACCGGCGGTATGGGGGCGGGCAAGTCCGCACTGGCGCAGATACTCGTCCAATTTGGTGCACTGCGAGTTGATGCCGACGAAGTGGCTCGCGAAGTAGCGACAATCCCAGCGGTGATCGAGAATCTGCAAGCAGCATTCGGCAGCGATTTGCTCGGTCCAGACGGGCGCTTGAACCGCCAGGAGTTGGGGCGTCGCGCTCTGCGGTCGGACGAGGCGAGCCAGCGGTTAGAGGCGATTATGCGGCCGTCACTGGCAGCGGCCATAGAGCGCCGACTGGCGCTGGCTGTGGAGGAAGCCGACGGGGGAGTCGTGGTATTTGACGCGCCACTGATATACGAGTGGGGAAACGAGGGGAACTTCGACCGGATGGTGGTAGTCGATGCTGAAGAGGAACGGTGTGTCGCGCGGGTGCAGCAGCGCAGCGATTTGCCAGTGTGCGAGATTAGGCAGCGGATGGCCCGCCAGATGGATCCGCAAAAAAAAAAGGCCCGCGCCGACTTTGTCATCGACAACAACAAGGACTTGACCGCACTTGCCGTGCAAGCGGAAGCGCTGTGGGCCGAGTTGGTCGGCGTCGCACAGGAAAGAGACAGTCATGACAAATGAGGGTTTGCAGCGGACGTCGCTCTATGAGGTCGCCGTCGCTGAAGGCGGGCGCATGGCACCCTTTGGCGGGTGGGAAATGCCGGTCCAGTTCGAGGGCATCCGCAGCGAACACTGGGCGGTGCGCCGAGAGGTCGGACTGTTCGATATATCGCACATGGGCCGGATCGCCATCTCCGGGGAGCGTGGGTTGGCCTTCCTAGACAGCCTCCTGCCTGCGCGGGTCCGCGAATTGACTATCGGCCAGATGCTCTACGCACCGCTGTGCAATGAACAGGGTGGATGCGTGGACGATCTGGTAGTGTACCGACTCGCACAGCAGGAGTACCTCTTGGTGGTCAACGCGAGCCGTAAGGCTACTGATTGGCAGTGGATTACCTCGCGCGCAGCCGGGTGGTCGAATGTGGAAATCGAGGACTTGAGCGATGAACAGGGCATGGTGGCGGTGCAGGGGCCACGGGCTGCCGCCCTGATTGAAGCACTCGCTGGATCGGATAGCATGGGGCTAGGGTACTATCGCTGCGCGGTGATGGAGATCGCCGGGATACGAGCCTTGCTCAGCCGCAATGGCTACACCGGCGAAGACGGGTTTGAGATTATGTGCCCGGCCGCCCAAGTCGCAACGCTGTGGGCGAAGCTCCGCGCGGCCGGCGCCCAGCCTTGTGGACTAGGCGCGCGCGACACCTTGCGCCTCGAAATGGGCTTTTGCCTCTATGGAAGCGAATTGAACGAGCAGACGACTCCTCTAGAGGCGGGTTTGTCTTGGACCCTGGACTTGGAAAAAGAAGCGAATTTTGTCGGAGCCGAGGCGCTGCGGGCACAGCGAGCGGTTGGAGGCTATCGCCGTTTGCGCGGCTTCCGCATGCTGGAAAGGGGCATTCCCCGGTCGGATTATCCGGTTTTAGACCTGCGCGAGGAGCAGGTGGGTACCGTGACCAGTGGGACGCACTCGCCGGTGCTCGGCGAGGGAATCGGGCTGGCCTATTTACAGCGCGGCGCGCAAAAAATAGGCACTCAAGTGTACATTGACATGAAGGGCAAGCATCAACCCGCCGTGGTGGTCAAGTTGCCCTTTGTGCCTTCGGCCCCTAAAAAGGACTGAGACGCTTTATCCGCTGCCTTAGGCGGTGCATGGAGGTTTCATGGGCGACAAATTTGGACCTAGCGATGCTTTTGTCCGCCGGCATATCGGCCCTACGGCGGCAGATGTAGCCGCCATGCTCGCGGCTGTGGGAGCTGACAGCTTGGACGATCTCATGGCCGAGTCCCTGCCGGCGGCGATTCGGGTGCAAGGCCCCTTGGAGCTAGGAGAAGGCATCAGTGAGTACGAGCTGATGGGTAGGTTGCGCGAATTGGCCAGCCGAAATCGCATCCACCACAGTTTTATCGGCATGGGCTACTCAGACTGCATAACCCCTCCGGTGATCCAGCGCAACATCTTGGAGAATCCAGGCTGGTACACCCAATACACACCCTATCAGTCCGAAATCGCCCAAGGGCGGCTAGAGGCCCTGCTCAACTTCCAGACCATGGTCGGCGACTTGACGGGTTTTGCCTTGGCCAATGCCTCCCTGTTGGACGAAGCCACGGCCGCAGCTGAAGCCATCGCGATGCTACGGGCGGTGCAAAAGAAAAACGCCAGCCAGCGCGTCTTTGTCTCGTCGGACTGCCACCCGCAAACCATAGCGGTGGTCAAGGTCCGGGCCGAGTCTCGGGGGTGGGAGGTCGAAGTAGGAGATCATCAAGAATGGGATTTTGCAGCCGGGGCCTTCGCCGCCCTGCTCCAATACCCAGCCTCAGATGGCGCTCTACACGACTACGCCGAGTTCTGTGCTCAAGCTCACGCCCATCAGACTCTGGTGTGTGTGGCGGTTGAT
>JAPOYQ010000427.1 GCA_026706505.1 Gemmatimonadota bacterium | reverse complement strand
CGCTCAAAGGGCTGTCGATGGTGTAGCCATCGCGCGATAGCCCCACGCCCGCGCTCGTGTACAGCACGACCCGATCCCCAGGCTGTGGGTCGTGGCGATGTACCCGCCAGACCGGTTGCGTCACGTTGAGAATCATAATGCCCAAGCTCAACATCAGCATCATAATGCCCAAGAAGAGTTCCTTACTAATATCGTGCTCTTCTAGCTCGGCGGCTTGGCGTTTGAGATAGCGGCTCATAATCTTCTATTTCTCTCCCTGACCCAAGCGTCCTCCTGCCGGGCGAGCCGCTGGACCAAGTAGTCGGCGATCTTGCGCAACGGCAAGTACGCTAAGAGGCCGACGAGCGTGGTCTTAAAGGCCAAAACCAAGCCCTCGGCCATGGCGCTGAGTGCCTTAAAGGTCTGGGTTGCCTCGTCGATCTGACTCAATTCCTGCGCGGTCAGCAGGATGCCGCAGACCGTGCCCAAGTAGCCGTACAGAGGGATCCTTGTCAGATCGCGGCGCACGTGTGTCAAAGGGTCGCCGAGAAAGCCCACGAGTTCGTCCACCAACTCCTCGTCTCTGCTCTTGAGGTCGCTGTAGCTGGCGGATTGGCGCTGCAATTCTGCTAGCTTTTCCATTCTCTGGCGGCCCAAGGTGTTGGGGCCGGGACCGCCGTGCCGCACCCAAGCTCGCTCCTCGCGCCGGAGGTGCAAGCTAATGTGTGCCAAGCTCAACAGATGACCGCCAGCCGACCAAGCGATCAGCACGTATGAGAAGCGGCCAATCCACGCAAAGGGACTGGCTAGCTGCGGGTTGACGAAGAGGTAATAAGCGGGCAGTGCTCCAACGATCAACCCGGTCAGCAAGCCGATACTGCTAGCGAGGAACCGCAGGCGGGACACGTATAGAGAGTACGCTTCGTCGTGCCGGTGCATACGCCGGGCTCGTCGTAAGTGCAAACAGCTAACAGTGACGCCGCCGGCCAGCGTCAACAGGATGCTACTGCCTAATACTAATTCGTCGTTCAAGAAGTCCATCCCTTCGCACTCAAGAGCTTCCACCATTGCCGACTTGCCACCCCCAGATAGAACAATAGGCCGGTCGCAATTGCCCACAGCTCCCACGGCGCGCTCCGGCCAATGCGGATGCCCCGAGCAGACGATTCCTGTATCCCCCCCCCCCGATCCCGTAGAACGGCCCTCACCTTTGGCTGCGCCGCGGGCGGCTGGGGGTGCGTAGTCTCGGCGGCGGTCTGCTTCCCCGCTCGCCGCACCAGTCAAGGCCCGCTGCGGCACGACGTAGCTCGCACCTTTGAGGGCCTGTTTTTTGGGGAAAACCAACTCGCGTTCCTTGGCGGGCAGTTCCTCGGTCCAAGCGAGCAGCTTTTTCGCCGCGTCTATGCTTTCGACTTCGGCCAATCTGCTCGCTTTCCCGAGGGAAAAAGCCAGCCGCCCGCGGACAAACCCCTGATAGAGTACGTCCTGTGTTGTGCTGCGGCGCGCTTGGAGTTTTTGCGCCACTTCATCGCGTTGCTTTTGCAAATGCACCAGACGACTGACGACCATATGCGTCTCCATAGGCTGGTGCCGCGCCGCGGCCGCCGCGCCGGTGAGCGGGCGTCGGCGCGCAGCGCGGGCCAATTGTGCGGCGTCAAAGCGGACTTCTAATTCGACTTCGCCAAATAGCTTCGTCCCCCAGATGACCTCGGCCCCGGGAATGTCGGGTAAGCTGTGGTTGTAAAAACGCGGCTCGGCCCGCTGGCCGTCCACCCACCAACTGCCGTCGCCAGTAGCCAACACCTTGCGCAAGCGACCGCGACCGTCTTGCAAGTACAAACCGGCCATAAAGCCGCTCTCGACCCGGTCGGTGTCCCAGCAATGGGCGCGTAGGACATTGGACCTGAGCAGGTAAACAACGGGAATTTCGACTCGAGTTGGGGTCAGGCGCGTCTCCCCGATCCGGTGCCCATTGAGGAACAACTCGGCTTCGTCGTCAGCCCAAAAAATAAGCACTAGTTTGGAATTGGCCGGCAACAGCTGACTGTCTCCTTTTCGCTTTGCCAATTCGCGCAGCTTATCTCCCCCATAGAGGCGGACCAAGGTGTCAATGCTGGCGGACACTTGGTTGTACTGTTGTCTGAGTGCCACCACGTCATCAGCCACAGCGGCTGTGCTCCAACCGACTCCGCACGCCGCCCAAGCCAACCAACGCATCCATCGCGCACAGTCGCTCATATATTGGACTTGGATTGCCCCCCATCGACATTGATACAAGCACCGGTCACCCATTGCGCCCGATCGGACGCCAAAAAGGTCACCACATCGGCGACTTCCTCCGGGGTACCAAAGCGGCCAAAGGGTATATTGGCGTCGATAAAGGCCTGGATTTGCGCTGGATTTTCCTTCATCCGCCGCTCCCAACTCCCCCCGGGAAAGAGAATGGAGCCTGGAGCCACGGTATTGACGCGGATATTCTTTTTCGCCGCTTCAATGGCTAGGTTGGCCCCTAGGCTGATCAGCGCTGCCTTGGCGGCATTATATGAGATAGGCCCACCGGTTTCGCGGCCAAAGATTGAAGAAATGTGGACGATGCTGCCGCCCCCGCGCGCTTCTATCAAGGGAATCGCCGCCCGGCTCACCCGCACGGCCGAAAGAAAGCTCAAGTTGATGATGTCGTTCCACTCGGCATCGTCGATCTCGACAAAGGGGGTCCACTTCGATCCGCCAACATTGTTTACGAGAATATCGAGCCCACCAAAACGACTTTTTGCAGCCTCCACCACAGCAATCGCGCCTTCCGGTGTAGTCACATCTTGCGCGATGGCCTCCACCTCTGTGCCTCCACTTGCCAATTCGGCGGCCGCTTCCGCCAGCGTATCGGCACCGCGAGCGCAGATGCAAAGCCGGGCACCCTCGGCGGCCAAGGCCACGGCGATGCGCTTGCCAATACCACGGCTAGCCCCAGTCACCAAGGCGACTTTGTCTCTGAGTCCTAGATCCAAACTATACTCCTTTTTAAATGCCCGGAGCCAGTGCTCCGGGGTTGGTCGCAAAAAGCGCGATCAAATAAGCAATGCACAACGCCAAAAACACCAAGCCTTTCCAGCGGTTT
>JAPOYQ010000889.1 GCA_026706505.1 Gemmatimonadota bacterium | reverse complement strand
AGGACACTTCGGGGCCGTCGCTAAACATACTCATCAAGATGATGTCGGTGATATCTCTCGTCCTGGCACCGCTTTTCGTCTGAGGGATGTGCCTCAGACCAGAACCAAGAAAGCGCAATACAATGAGAAACTACGAACTCGTATGTATCTTGGACCCCCAAGCCGGCGAGGGCCAATACGATCAACTCGTCGAAAAATACGAGGCTCTACTCGAGGAAAATGGCGGGCAAGTCGTCCGGATCGACAATTGGGGTCTGCGGCGTCTGGCCTATACCTCGTCTAGCCTGAAGAATCGGCTCCAAGGCTACTACGTGCTCTATCAGTTTTCCGCCGAGCCGACGGCAATTGAAGGGCTAGAGCAGACGCTCAAGCTCGACGAAGTGGTGCTGCGCTACCTCGTCACTGCGGTCGAAGGCGAGTTTATCCACGTGCCCGAGTTGGCCGCCGACAATTTCCTCGAAGAAGCCTTTGCCCGGCCTACCCGTGGTCCGAGGGACCGAGGTGGCCCGCACCGCGACTCCCGCGGCCCGCGGTACCGCGATGACGCCCGCGATGCGGCTCCTGAACGCGCCGCCCCTGATGTGGAGGTGGAAGAGGTCGAGGAGGTAGAAAGAGTAGAGGATTCGCCAGAAGCAGAAGAGGCTGTCGTCCAAGAGTCCGACGACTCTTAGAGTCGGCGTGCGCCGATGTTGATTCTGCTGGGCATAGCGCTGGCGGTCGCTTCGCTTTTGGCCAGTTTGCGCTACGGCTCGCGTGGTGCTCTGCCCTTGATCGGCCTGCTTTGCTTGGGCACCGCCATGCTGCTAGGGGCTGCGTTGGGGCTGGTGCCCATTATGGGGTTGCTCGCCGCTTTGCAAATAGAGCGTCAGCAGACCTATGGGCGCGTCATGGCCATGGCCTGCACGCCAGCGGCGGGCTTGTGTTTCTGGCAGCTAATTCAGGCGCGCGATGGCGCACATCGCCAAGAGCAAGCCGCCGCCGTGTTGGAGCAGTTCCAAGCCTTGGGGATGGCCGTTGAGGAAGGCGAGACGCTACTTGCGATGATCGACGCCGTCCTGCGGGTGCAGCCGGCCATTGAGATGGCGACCCTGCTTTTGACGTTTGTAGTAGCGTATCGGTTGAGTCAGGGCTTGGCTTTGCGGCTGGGACTGTCGCTGCCCGCTCCCCTGCCGTTGTCTTTGTGGCGGCCTTGGGAAGAGCTGATTTGGGTATTGATCGCGGCCTTGGGGCTAAGTCTTTTGGGCGATGGGTTGTTGGCCGATTTGGGCCTCAACCTGATCGTGTTGATGGGGATTATCTACGGGGTTCAAGGGGTGGCGGTGCTGCGTTTTTTTGCCCAGCGTCAAAGAGTGCCGCCTTTGGTCGAGTTGTTGTTTTACATAGGGCTTTTTTTTGTCGTAGGGTTGGCGTTTCTACTCTTGGCTGGATTGGGGCTTTTGGATACTTGGTTTGATTGGCGTCGGCTGCGCCCAGCCCCCACGGAGGAAGAAGCGTAAGGCCCAAACAACATCGCCGTTTTCTATGAAGTGGAGGACAAATCGTGAAAGTAATTCTGTTAAAGGACATTGAAACCTTGGGTTCGGCCGGTGAGGTCGTGGAAGTAAAGAATGGGTATGGTCGCAACTTCCTGATTCCTCGCAACGAGGCCTTGGTCGCCACCGCCGCCAACATGGCCCAGTTTGAGTCTAGGCGCAAACAGCAAGAGACCCTAGCCGAGCGCGACCGCCGGGCTGCCGAGGCCCTCGCCAAAAAGCTGGAAGCGGAGTCGATCACCGCGCAGGTCAAGGTCGGCGAGGAGGATCGCCTCTTTGGTTCGGTAACCGCTCAGAATATCGCCGAATTGCTCGATGAAAAGGGCTACGAGGTAGAGCGCCGCGCCATCCACCTCGAAGATCCCATCCGCGAATTGGGCGTTTACAACGTCGAAGTGCGCCTCCACCCGGAGGTAGCAGCAGCGGTCAAGCTCTGGGTCGTCAAGGAATAGCGCGACGCTAGACGCCCTTCCTCCTCAACGGAGGTAATTCATGCCAGGCAGGGTCTTGTTCCTTTGCTGGATGTGTGCGGCGGTCCTCGGCTGCGGACCGGAATATTCGGAAGGCCCTTTCGCGCGCGTCGGGCAGGAAGTATGGCGCGCGGTAAATAGGAGCCATCGGGGTGCCGACGGCATCTTGGTGCAGGCGTCCTTGCACACCTTCGCCTATGAGATCTCCCGCGCCTATGCGCGGGCTGAGAGCGAGGACTTGGGGCAGGAGCAGCTCGAATTTCGCATCAAGCAGCTACTCTACTCCTACGTCGATGGTACCTACCCGGCCGAAGACGGCACGGACATCAACAGCCTCTACTTGCAGTATCTCATCTACGTAAATCCGTCCTTCGATGCGCGCAACCCCCTGCAAAAGCGCGCCTTCAACATCTGGAGGGCCGAATACATACGCCGGGTCGTCGATGTCATCTACGACTCCAAGTTTCCCATCTTGCGCGACGAGTACGACGACCGTTGGGGCTTGACGCTCTACAGTCGTCTGGTCTTTACCGTTTATCTGTCGAGCGGAGAGTCTCAGCTCAAGCCCCATATTGCCGATATTGGTGCGCGCACCTTCTTGGTCAATCAGCGAGGTGCGCGCTTCCAGCCCAGCGGGACGTTTGGTTCCTATCCTTACGAGAGCGACCGTCCCGAAGGAGAGGTTCTCGACGGCAAGACCTACTACCGAGTCTTCTTCCCCAATCGCAAGAGAGACGACAAGACGCCTATTGTCCGGCGCGACGACGACTATCTCGAGCTGCAGATCGAGAACTTGGGCGATGCCCCCTTGCGAACCCTGCGCTGGGATCTGCCTCTGGCGTATCCAGAAATGCCTGCGCGGCGCTTGCCGACGGAGGCCGAGGTGGCCGAGCGCAAGGCGGCTGAGCGGGCCGAGCGCAAGGCGCGGGCCGAAGCAGCGCAAAAAAAGTAGCGCCGTAGGTCTCGTTGGTGCTATTGGGAAGTCATTCTATATTGAGGACTTTGCGGGAGCGGATGCGTGCCTGGTGGCTGTCGCGGACTTCAAATCCGTTGCGGCGTAGCGAGAGTTGCGCTGGGTGGGTTCGATTCCCACACGTTCCCG
>JAPOYQ010000608.1:9613-28055 GCA_026706505.1 Gemmatimonadota bacterium | reverse complement strand
ATCGATTGACTGCCGAGTGGCTAGCGAGCCTAGTGAACAGCTTGCAAACGGCCGAGGCTGAGAGTGCATCAGCGACGGCTACTATCGCGCTACGGGCTGGAGCTTGGCTAGCGATTGCGGCCTTGTGCCGACGCACTGGCGACCGTCAACTAGCCATCCAATGCGAGCGCGCCCATCACCGAGCGCGCAAGGCATTACAAGCCGCTTGGAGCGAAGAGCAAGGGCTTTTTGCCGATGCCGCCGGGGCTGCTGATTGTAGCCGCTGGACGAATGCCTTGGTGCTCTACTTTGCGTTGGCCAATCCCAGACAACAGGTCCTCGTGGCGCAGCGCCTATCCGGCGGCTCAGCGTCAGAAGGCGATTTGTGGCAGGCGTTTTTTGTCGCCGGGGCGCTGTGGCGGGCGGACGCAGATACGGCGGCCTTGGCTTACATACAGAGAAAATGGGGCCGCTTGCTGGCGCGTACGGGACGGACATGGGGTGAGAAGGCCGGGTCGGTGGCCGCGCAACCTGGACCGGAGAGCTTGCTGGCGGCGCACGTGCTAGGAGTTGCGCCCAAGGCCGAGGGAATTTTGGAGATTCGGCCGCAGTTGTCCGGGCTCGAACGCGCCGAGGGCGTCGTGCCCACGCCACACGGCGATGTCGAGGTCGCTTGGGGGGCGTATGGCGGTGATTTTTCCGCGCGCCTTTCCGTGCCGCACGACGGAGAGACGCACCTGTCCGTACCCCGCTGCGACAAGCGCTTTCCCCAAATCGAAATCAACGGCGAGACCGTGTGGCGCAACGAGAAGGCCCACCCCAACTTCCACGTGCAGGAACTAATCAGCCAAGAGGAGCGGGTTGTGATGGTGTTGCGGCGGGCTGGGCAATACGAAGTGTCGGTGGACTAGTGGCGATATGACTACAGCATCTCTCTACTACGTCGTTCACAAGTCGCCCGATGCGCCCCCCGAAGGTGCGCCGCTGCTCCTGCTTTTGCACGGCTATGGTGCCAATGAGGAAGATCTGCTGGGCTTGGCACCGTACTTGGATGCGCGGCTGATCTGCGTCAGTGCTCGCGCGCCCTATGCGCTCGATTTTGGCGGTTTTGCATGGTTTAATATCGAGATCGGCGCGGAGGGGCTGCGCTTTGCTTTTGCCGAGGCCGAAGAACCGCTCGTGCAGGTCTTGGCCTTAGTGGATGCGCTGCGGCAAGACCACCGGCCAACTCGCGTCTTCATCGCGGGGTTTAGCCAAGGGGCGAGCATGGCGCTGGCGGCCGCGCTAAAGCGGCCTCGGGATTTTGCTGGGGCCATTGCATTGAGTGGGCTATGCTGTCCGGAGATGTTGCCAGAGAATGTGTCAGCGGTGCAGGGCCTAAAGGTTTTTATGTCGCACGGGCGGTTTGACCCGGTCATCCCCATTGCCCAAGCCCGCGCCTCCAGAGACTTGCTTGCTCCCCTCGGGTTGGATTTGCTGTACAAAGAATACGATATGCCCCACGCGATTGCCCAGCCGTGCTTAGAGGACTTGGACGCTTGGCTGAGGGCGCGGCTGGACACTCCTTAAAAAATCAGGAAAGCAGGGACTCGACCCGCCTTGGCGTGAGCCGGTGGCCGAAAAGCGGCTGCGAGTGGGTGAGGGTCGAGCGCTGCCAAGTGGCAAAAAGCCCCCCGTCCGCTTCTGTCAGCACGGATACGTAGCGCGAGCAACCCGTGCCTTCCGGCGAGACGAAGAGTGGCTGGAGGTGGCTGAGGCGGTGGAGGCGAGGAAATTGGCGATCGAAGCCATACGCCAAGCCACCCAATTCCTCGCAGGAATAGCCGCGCGGCCGGACGACTCCCTTTGCATGTGCTTTAAGCGGGTGCATGGACTCGGCCCCGTCGTAGAAATAGAGCGAGAGCGAGGGCAAACAAGCGAACGCGCCCACCTTGGGCACGGGCAAGCGGCAGGTGACGCGCAAGGCAGCTACATCCCAGGTCGGGCCACGGGGAAAGAAGTCATGGCCGTGGCTCTCGCACGAATCAGCCGCGAGCACGCCGTGGCCCGAAGTGCTCGCAGCCCAAGTGTACGGGTGGGCGCAATAGAGCAGCAGAGGCTGCCGGCCCATTCCGGGTGAGAAGTGGGGGTCTTTGAGGTGCAAATAGGCTGGGTCGTCGCTGGTCAGCAGCGGGGCAATCGATTCCTGTGGGTCGAGCTGGTCAATGGAGGTGGCGGAGAAGGCGTCGATGCTCCAGACGCCGGTGCCCGGTTTTTGAAAAGCCGCGACGGCCCGCGGATAGAGGCGGACTTTCTCGGTGGAGACCAGCACTTGAACGCGGCGCTTGTTGAGGCGCAGAGCGCTTCCCTCGATGCTGAGCACGGCCGAGCCGCAGTAGAGGTCGGATTTGTCCCAAGTGCGAACCTCGGCAAAACTGCGTCCATTGTCCGTCGAGCGAAAGATGGACAGAGCGCGGCCTCGGGGGCCAGCGGTCAGTCCGGTGCGGCTGTCGCCGGCATCGCGGTAGCGGCCGATGAGATAGAGGCTACCATCGCTGGGGTCGCGGACCGAATTGCCGCCGCCAAACCAGAAGCCAGCTCGGTCTTTGGTCGGTTCGATGAGGCGTCGGCCGCGTTTTTGATCGATGAGACGAGTGCCGAGTCGGATGAGTTTGCGTTCGAGCGCGGGGGGGAGCTTATCCATAACAGAGCCGCGCTAAGTATGACAAAAAAGACACAAAAGTGTCAAGTAAATGACACATCGCTGTCAGGCATCCCAACCGGCCAGTTCTTGGCGGGCGATGGCTGCCATGGCGTCGAGCCAAGCCAGGTGGTCGTTGAGGCAGGGCACTAAGTGGAACTGTTGGCCGCCCCCGTGGGAAAACTGCTCGGCTCCTTCGCGGCCAATCTCGTCGAGCGTCTCGAGGCAGTCGGCGGTGAAGCCGGGGCAGATGGCGATTAAGCGGCGCACGCCCTGCCCTCCGAGGTGTTCCAGGACTTCCTCGGTATACGGCTCTAGCCAAGGTTCTTTGCCAAAGCGCGACTGGAAGCCGCTGACCCACTCGTCTTCTGCGAGGCCCAGCGCCGCGGCTAGCTGGCGCGCGGTTTCCTCGCACTGGTGGCGGTAGGGGTCGCCTTCATCGACGTAGCGCTGGGGAATGCCGTGGAAGGTGATTAGGTAGCGGTCGGGTGTCCAACTGAGGCGGGCGACCGCTTCGACGACTGACTGTTTGAGCGCGTTGATGTACGCGGGATGGTCTGCGTAAGGCGGGACGAAGCGCAGCGCCGGCATCTGGCGTTTGCGGTCGAAAAACCAAGGACAGCGTCGGCCCAAGGCCGCGCGGTTGACCGCGTCGTAGATCGAGCCGGTGGTGGCGCAGGAAAACTGCGGGAACATGGGAAAGACGAGGATGCGCTCGATGCCTTCCCGCTCTAGGGACTGTATGGCGCGCTCGATGCTCGGCTCGCCGTAGCGCATGCCGAGCACGACCCGGTACGACGCGCCCAAACGCTCTTGCAGACCGCGGGTCTGCGCTTGGGAATGGACCATGAGGGGCGAGCCTTCGTCGGTCCAGATATTGGCGTACAGGGCGGCCGAGCGCGCGGGTCGGCGGGTGAGGACAGAAAGATAGAGGATGGGGTACCACCTGAGCGGGTGGAGGTCGATGACGCGCGGATCAGAGAGAAATTGGCGCAGATAAGGCCGCAGCGCGCGGGCGGTGGGCGCTTGCGGCGTGCCGAGCTGGGTGACGAGGACGCCGATTTTGGAGGAGCTAGCGGGCATAAGCGGGCGTTTGCTGGAGGATGTGCGGCGACTTACTTTTGAGAATATATCCGAGAACGCCGTCTTGAAAAGCCCAAAGGAGAGTAGATATGCGCAGCATTTTTGCAGGCATTGAATACGCAGGGAAAAGCACACTGGCCACCATGCTCGGGGAATACTATCGGCACCGCCGAGTCCCCATCCACGGCGACGATCACTTCACCCTCCCCGACGCCTCGCTCAGCCCGGAGTCGCGCAAGATCTTGGTCGGTTTGCCCAACGACATAAAGGAGCGAGGGCAGCGGATGCAGATCCACTACCACGTGGACATCATAAAAAAGTACGCTTGTCCGCTGATCGTCGGCTGGCATTTAGAGGAGGCCGTGTACACTAGCTTTTACGGCGACGATCCGGACAGCTTTTACTACCCGAACTTCCACTACGGATTTCAGCGGCTCTACGAAACGTTGGTGCTAGAGGCCCATCTGCCCGATGTGGTGCTATTCCACGTAACGGCCTCTGACGAGGAGATCGCGCGGCGGATGCAGGACAGCCCGCACGAATACCCGGTCGTGCGTCAAGAGCACATTGCCGAGGTTAAAGCGCGCTTTGAGGAAGAAATCGCCGCGTCGCTGTTTACCCAACAGAGGCGCACAATCGTCTTAGACACCACCGGCAAGACGCCCGAGGAGTCGTTCGACGAGTTGCTCTTGGAGTCTGAGCCGCTGGTGACGATGGGCGAATTGGCCGTGCGGAATATGGATGTGCCGGAGGGCGAATACGAAGTGGTGTACGAGCGCGGCGTGCGCAAGATGGTGCCTAAGTAGCGAATTTTGCGCTTGCGCTAATTCTGTTGAAACTTCTTTATTCGGTCCGTAGTCTATTTGCGTACTCGGCCTGCTGCCGAGCGATTGATTACCAATGAAAAACTTTCGACCCATAACTGCGTCTTTAGTCCTGCTGCTGGCTTTCGCCTGTAGCGGCTTGCAGGTTTTCTGCGCTCCGGTTACAGAGGCCGCTCCCATGCCCTGCCACGTCGCCAATACCTGTGGCGACGTGGGCCTGCAAGCGGGTTGTTGCTGTCTGCGCACCGAATCCAACAGCGCGTCTCCTCCGTTCGTCCCTCCAGCCGAGCAGCCGTCCGTCTCAACGCCCGCGGTCGGAATAGTGGCGACCACTTTGCTGCCGCCTCGCTCGGCTGCACTGCGGTCGCTGCCCAACCGCATCCCCCAACCGCATCCTCCGCTCTTCCAGCTCTACTGTTCCTTCCTGATCTGATTCTCCCCGCACTTAGTTTGTCCTACGAAGCTGTCCTAGCCCAGGGCACACCCGGAATTACCAGACTCACACTCCACTCAATTTGCGGGGGCCTGTACGCGAATCCCAAACCCCCGCGCGGCGAGGAGTATTTGCATGTACAAAAATAAAACGGCCCTGCTGCTAGCTGGTCTGCTCGCAGGACCGGTTTGGTCGCAGGAAGAAGCAGCGCTCGACCCTCGAGCCGAACTCGCGGAATACGTGCGCTATGCCGAACAGCACAATCCCAAGCTCAAGCAGGCTTTGGCGCGCTACCAAGCCGCCCTAGCAAAGGTGCCTTCGGCAAGCGCTTGGGCCGATCCGCGCTTGACCTACGGCTATTTCGCGCGCCCGGTGGAGACGCGCACCGGCCCGCAGGAAATGCGCTTTAGCGCGGCGCAAACCTTCCCGTGGAAGGGCAAGCTGGACCTCAAGGGACGGATCGCCCAGCAAGAGGCCGTAGTCGAAGGCCAGCGCTATGAGGCCGCGCGGCGGTCGCTGATTTTCGAGGTCAAGGCCGCGTACTACGACTGCTACTTTTTGGAGCGAGCCATCGCCGTCACCGAGGGCAACTTGCGCCTGTTGGCTCACTTAGAAGAAGTGGGCCGCACCCGCTATCGCAGTGGCACCGGAGAGCACGCCCCAGTTCTCAAGGCGCAGGTGGAACTGGGTCGCTTAGAGGATCAACTGCGCAGCTTGCGTCAGCAGCGGCGTCCAGCTGCGGCCCGGTTAAATGCGGCGCTCGGCCGCGCGGCGACCGCTCCGATAGCTGTGCCCGATTCGCTGCCTATGGCTGCGTTGGATTTAGACGAAGAGGTGCTAAAGGAGCGCTTGCAAGCTGCGAACCCAATGCTGCAAATGCGGCACACGCAAGCGCGGGCGCGGTCCCTAGGCGTCGAGTTGGCCGGCAAGCAGTTCTACCCGGATTTGACCGTGAGCCTCGATTACATCCACATCGGCGACCGCGGCGAGAATCCGTTGATGGCTATGGCCACGCTCAATCTGCCCTTGTGGCGCTCGTCCTACGAGGCCGGGCAACGCGCGGCTAAGCTGAGCCATCAGGCCGCCTTGCAGGGCGTTGTGGACGAAGAGAATAGGCTTGCTGCCGAGCTGGAACTGGCTTTGTACAAGCAGCGCGATGCCCAAAGCCGCAGCGCCCTCTACCGGGACAGCTTGCTGCCCAAGGCTGAACAAGCGCTCAACGTAACGCAGCGCGCCTTTGCCGCCGACCGCAGCGATTTTCTCGCGGTCATCGACGCCCAGCGCACCCTGCTGGAGTTCCAGCTAGCGTACGAACGGGCGCGCACCGACCAAGCCCTGCATTGGGCCGAGATTGAAAAGCTGGTCGGCGAACCCACGGAGGAAACTCAACGATGAAAGCAACAAAGCAAATAATAGCTACCGGTATCGTGGCGGGAATCATCGGCTTGGCCGTGGGTTGGGGGTTGAGCAGTTCGGACACACCTAGCACTCACGCACCCGCTGCAGTTGCCGAGCAGGACGAAACGTGGACCTGTTCGATGCACCCACAGATCCGCCAGCCCGGCCCGGGTCAGTGTCCAATCTGCGGGATGGACCTAATTCTCGCAGCACCCCCTGAGTCCGCCGACGATTCACTGGCCCCGCGCCAGTTGCGCCTCTCACCCGCCGCGCAGGAGCTTGCCAGCATCCAGACTGCTCCGGTCGAGCGCCGCTTCGCGCCGGTGGAGACGCGGATGGTTGGCAAGATCGCAGTAGATGAGACGCAAGTCCGCTCCATCACCGCTTGGGTAGCGGGCCGGATTGACCGGCTGTACGTGGACTACACGGGCGTGCGGGTCGAAAAGGGCGACCATATAGCCTATCTCTACAGCCCCGAGTTGTTGACCGCCCAAGAGGAACTGATCCAGGCCCTGCGCGCCCGCGAGCGATTGGTTGATAGTGGCACGTCCGTTGGGCAGACGGCGCAGGCGACGGTCGAGGCCGCGCGCGAAAAGCTGCGCCTGCTCGGGCTGAAGGAGGAGCAAATCGAGCGCGTCGAGCGAGAGCGCCGAGCCTCCGACCACCTGACGATCTACGCGCCGACAGGCGGCGTGGTAATAAAAAAGCACCTCAGCGAGGGCGCGTACGTGCAGACCGGGACGCCGATTTACACCATTGCGGACTTGTCGCGGCTGTGGCTGGAACTGCAAGCCTACGAATCGGATATGTCTTGGATCCACTACGGCCAGGCCGTTGAATTCTCGGCTGAAGCCTATCCGGGCGAGGTGTTCCGTGGCCAAATATCCTTCGTCGATCCAGTGCTGGACGAGCGCACGCGCACCGTGCGCGTGCGGGTCAACGTGGCGAACGAGCAAGGTCGGCTGAAGCCGGGAATGCTGGTGTGGGCCGTGGCTCAGGCCGAGGTGGGAGCACACGGGCGCGCCATGTCGCCTGAACTCAAGGGCAAGTGGATCAGCCCGATGCACCCAGAGATCGTCCGCGACGCGCCCGGTGCCTGCGACATTTGCGGCATGGCCCTAGTGCGCGCCGAAGAGTTGTATGACACTGGCGACGAGGCAGAGCGCGAGATGCCGCTGGTGGTACCAGCTTCGGCACCGCTGCTGACGGGCAAACGCGCCGTGGTGTACGTCGCGCTCGGCGAGGGCCTGTACGAGGGCCGCGAGGTCGTGCTCGGGCCGCGGGCCGGGGATTACTACTTGGTGCGCGAGGGTCTGCACGAGGGAGAGCAAGTGGTGGTCAACGGCGCGTTCAAAATCGACAGCGCCCTCCAAATCCGCGCCCAGCCGAGCATGATGAATGCGCCAGCGCGGGCCGACCAGCGCGACGACGAGCCAAACGGCCACGCGCACGGCCCGCCGTCCGCGGTCTGGACGGCCTATTTCGCCACGCAACAGGCGTTGAGCAAGGACGATCTGTCGGGGGCACAGGCCGCCGCCGCAACGCTCGCGGCCCACCCAGCGTCTCAGGAGATCGGAGACGCGATCAGCGGAGCTGGCGATCTCGCCGCGGCCCGCCAAGCCTTTGCCGAGCTCTCGACGGTGCTGATTCGGGTGGCGCGGCAGGGGGGCGTCCATGCCGGGCCAGTGCATATTTTTCACTGTCCAATGGCCTTTGACAACGAGGGGGCAGCTTGGCTGCAACAGGCGATGCAGACCCAAAATCCCTACTTCGGCGGCCAGATGTACCGTTGCGGCAGCCTGCGCGAGACCTTCGCCGGCCACGAGTAGGAGGCTACCATGGATCGCTTAGTCCGCTTTTTCCTAGTCCACAAACTCGTCGCCGTGCTGATGCTGGCTGGCCTCGTTGGTTGGGGCCTCAGCGTCGCCCCTTTTGCGTGGAAGCTCGATTGGCTACCGCGCGACCCGGTGCCGGTGGATGCGATCCCGGACATCGGCGAAAACCAGCAAATCGTCTTTAGCGAATGGGCCGGACGCTCGCCCCAAGACGTGGAAGATCAGGTGACCTATCCGCTGACAGTGGCGCTGTTGGGCGTACCGGGCGTCGAGACGATCCGCAGCTCTTCGATGTTCGGCTTTTCGAGCATCTATGTGATTTTTGCCGAAGGAGTCGATTTCTACTGGTCGCGCTCCCGCATCCTCGAAAAGCTCAATAGTCTGCCGGCAGGCCTGCTGCCCGAAGGAGTACAGCCAGCCTTGGGGCCGGACGCAACGGCCTTGGGGCAGGTATTCTGGTACACGTTGGAAGGCCGCGACGAACAAGGCGCGCCCACCGGCGGCTGGGATCTGCACGAGTTGCGTGGTATCCAGGATTGGCAGGTGCGCTATGCCCTGCTAGCGGCCGACGGCGTCAGCGAGGTGGCCTCCGTAGGTGGCTTTGTGCAGGAATACCAAATCGACGTCAACCCAGACGCGATGCGCGCCTACGGGGTGCGGCTCGACGAGGTCTTCCACGCGGTGCGCATGTCCAACCGGGACGTGGGTGCGCGCACCGTAGAGTTGAATCGAGCCGAGTACGTCATTCGCGGTATCGGTTTTGTCAAAGGCTTGGCCGACCTCGAAAACGCCGTCATTAAGGCGCGGGACAACGTCCCGATCTACGTCAAAAACGTCGCGCGGGTCGCATTGGGACCAGCGCTGCGGCGCGGTGCGTTGGACAAGGAAGGTGCGGAGGTGGTCGGCGGCGTGGTGGTGGCGCGCTATGGCACCAATCCTCTAGCAGCCATTGAAAGCGTCAAGGCCAAGATCGCGGAAATCGCCCCGAGCCTGCCTAAGAAAACCCTGCCCGACGGGCGGGTCAGCCAAGTGCAGGTGATCCCCTTTTACGACCGGTCCGGCTTGATTGAGGAGACGCTGGGTACGCTGGAGCGCGCCCTGAGCGAGGAGGTGCTGGTAACGGTGATCGTGGTGTTGGCGCTGGTGATGAATCTGCGCGGGGCCATGCTGGTCTCCGGGCTGTTGCCGCTGGCCGTGCTCGCCTGTTTCGCCGCGATGAAGGTCTTTGGCATTGACGCCAACATAGTCGCCCTTTCCGGCATTGCCATTGCCATCGGCACTATGGTCGATATGGGCATCGTCATCAGCGAGAACATCCTCAAGCACCTAGAGGATGCAGACGCAGAGGACGACCGCCTAGAAGTGGTTTTCCGCGCCACGCGCGAGGTTGGCGGTGCCGTGCTGACGGCTGTGCTCACCACCGTGGTGGGCTTTTTGCCGGTCTTTGCCATGCAAGGGGCCGAGGGCAAGCTTTTCGCGCCATTGGCTTTTACTAAGACCTTCGCGCTGTTGGCCGCGGTGTGGCTGTCGCTGACAGCCTTGCCGGCCTTAGCGCACTGCGCGTTTGGCACGCGACTGGGACGTTGGGCACCTGGCCTTTGGGCGGTCTGTGGTCTTGGGGTGGCCCTCGCGCTGTCGTGGTGGGTTGGTCTGTTGCTGGTAGCTATTGGGATGTATCACTTGCTTGCCGCTCGCGTACCGGAAAGGGTGCGCTTGTGGGTGGCGCGGGGTGTTATAGCCGCTGCGGCTGTTGGGGTCGTCGTCGTGCTAGCGGAACACTGGTTGCCCTTGGGACCGGAAAAGGGCGGCTGGCGCAATTTTATCTTTGCCGCTGGATTGATCGGTGGCCTGTTGGCGCTTTTTCGCGCCTTGCAACATGTATTCCCCCGCGTGCTCCGGTGGTGTCTGGATCACAAGGACTTGGCTCTGCTTTTTCCCTTGTTGCTGACGCTGGCGGGCGCGTCCGCGTGGCTGGGTTTTGCTCGTGTTTTCGGTTTTGTACCGTCCACCCTGCGCCATTCAGCGCCCTTTGCGGCCCTCGACGAGGCCCTGCCCGGATTGGGCAAGGAGTTTATGCCGCCCCTCGACGAAGGTTCGTTTCTGTGGATGCCGACGACTATGCCGCACGCCTCCATCGGCGAAGTGCTCGATGTCCTGCAGAAGCAAAACGCGGCCATTTCGCAGATCCCAGAAGTGGAGTCTGCGGTGGGGAAGCTGGGACGGGCAGAGTCGCCGCTGGACCCTGCGCCGATTTCCATGATTGAGACTGTGATCAACTATCGCGCGGAGTACCTGACCGACGAGGATGGTCGCCGCCGATTGTTCGCTTTTGACGAGCATGCTACGGACCTGTTCCGCGACTCCGATGGCTCACCTTCGTCTGCTCCCGATGGCGAGCCCTACAAGGTACAGGGTCGCTATGTGCGCGACGATACCGGTCGCCTCGTGCCCGCCGCCGATGGGCGTCCCTTTCGCTTGTGGCGTCCGCCTTTGGATCCCGCGCTCAATCCGGGCCGCGCCGCTTGGCCGGGAATACAGACCCCCGACGATATATGGGCGGAAATCGCTCGGGCTGGCCAAATCCCCGGTTCGACCTCGGCGCCGAAGTTGCAGCCGATTGCTGCGCGGCTCGTCATGTTGCAGAGCGGCATGCGCGCCCCCATGGGCGTTGAGATCAAAGGTCCGAGTTTGGAGGCCATCGAACGCGCCGGCTTGGAGATAGAGCGCTTGATCAAGGAAGTGCCTTCGGTCGAGGCGGCGACCGTCAACGCCGATCGCATCGTCGGCAAGCCCTACTTGGAGATTCACATTGACCGCGAGGCCATCGCTCGCCACGGCATCGCCCTGCAGAAGGTGCAGGACGTAATTGAGATCGCCATCGGGGGCAAGCTAGTTACGACTACGGTGGAAGGGCGGGAGCGCTATCCCGTGCGGGTGCGCTACATGCGCGAATTGCGCGATAGCATTGAGGAACTGGTGCGCATTCTGGTGCCAGCGCCGGACGGGGCGCAGATCCCCTTGGGCGAGTTGGCTGAGATTCGCTACGTGCGCGGCCCCCAGGTCATCAAGAGCGAGGATACGTTTTTGCTAGGCTATGTGCTCTTCGACAAGAAGCCGGGATACGCGGAAGTCGATGTGGTGGAAGCGTGCCGGGCGTATTTGGAAAGCAAAAGGGCCAGCGGCGATCTGGTGCTGGAGACCGGCGTCAGCTACACTTTCGCCGGTAGTTACGAAAACCAACTGCGAGCGCAGAAGAAGCTCAACGTGCTGCTGCCGCTCGCGCTGGCGATTATTTTCCTCATCCTCTATTTCCAATTTGGCAACGCCGCCACGGCCCTGATGGTCTTTTCCGGGGTTGCGGTGGCTTGGGCCGGCGGCTTTGCCATGCTGTGGCTCTACGGGCAGGAATGGTTTTTGGATTTCTCCGTCTTCGGCACTCAGATGCGCGACCTCTTCCACGTCCGTCCGCTGAACTTGAGCGTGGCGGTGTGGGTAGGTTTTCTCGCGCTGTTTGGCATTGCCTCGGACAACGGCGTGATCGTGGCGACGTACTTGCGCCAACTCTTCCGCGAGCAAAAGCCAGCGACCGTTGAGGCTATGCGCCGCGCCGCGCTCGCCGCTGGGGTGCGACGCATCCGCCCCTGTCTGATGACCGCGGCCACCACGATTTTGGCGCTGATACCCGTGCTGACGGCGAGTGGACGCGGCGCAGACCTCATGCTGCCGATGGCTATTCCCACCTTCGGCGGCATGATGGCGGTGGTGCTGACCGCGCCGGTTGTGCCGGTGCTCTACTGCGCGGTCGAGGAATGGAAACTGCGGGTGGCGGCTTGGCGGTCAGCGGAGTAACGCTCCTTAATCGTCGTCTTCGCGCTCGCTGAGCAGTTCGCCGCGCTGGAGTCGCTCGGCGTTTTCCGTGGCCCAGAGGATGTTTTTCATCACCTTTTGCGCGGTGATGTAGCGGGTCGCCGCCAACAGGTGGACGCGCTTTTCCTCGGGGTCGTCGCTCAAGTCGTAGTGTCGGAAGGCGGCTTCGAGCACTTGGAACATGTGCAGTTCGGCGTCTTCGCGGAGCATGATGTGGGCCAAGGCGTGGCGGAGCTTGGCGACGTCGCGCCCTTCTTCGAGGTACTGGCTGACGAGGATTTCGGCCTCGAAGACCTTTTGGAAATCGGCTAATTCGCCGAGGCGCTTGAGCATGTCCTCGCTGGAGGCGAAGTGCTCGTCGAGCTTCTGCCCGTGCCGGGGGACGCGGGCGGAGGGCATGTTGAGCCAGCGCAGGTAGGTGAGGAAGACCGCGCCGTGGAAAATGGCGCGCAACAGCTCTTTGCTGGCGGCGTAGTGGAAGGTCGCGTACAGGGCGTGGGCGTAGGAGTAAATGTTGGCCACGTCGTGCCAGTCGCCCTCGTTCTTGAGGTGGAAGCGCAGGGTGCGCAACGCGCTGGCATAGGTCATGGCGCGGCAGAGTTGGGTCGGCGGAACGCCAGCGCGCAGGGCCTCTTCGACGCGGGCGAGGATGGGTTCAAAGTCGTCGCCGAGCATGACTTGAGTGAACTCGGAGACATCGAGGGTCGCTTCGTTGCGCTGATTGTCCTCCCAGATCTCGTCTAGGCGCGCGAAGATGCTTTCTAAGAGCGGTAGGCTGTCGGCCCAGCGCGAGGTCTCTTCGTGGCGGGTGCGGCTCACCAAATCGACGGCGATTGGGCGGAGGATCTCGTGCGCGCCGACCCATTCCACGTAGTCGAGCGCCTCGAACATCTTGTTGGCAAAGTCGAGGGCGTGCCCGTCGCCGGTGAAGTAGAAGTCCGTGGCCGCGGTGAAGACGAAGTCCGCGAGAGTTTCCTTGCCGCAGTCGCGGTCGTGCAGGGTGAGCAAGATGCGCTCGGCCGCGCCGTGGTGACGCTGATCGACAAAGGTGCGAAACCAGCGCTTGAGCGTGGCCAAGTCTTGGTCGTCATTGGCGCGGGGAAAGGGGAAGCGCTGGCGGCGCGATGAGCCGGAGGTGCGCCGCGAAATTTGGGTCAAACCGTGGACGAGAAAGAGATTTTGATCGGCCTCGGCAATGTCGTCCCACATGTTCGCCGCGAGGGTCAGGATGGCGACGCCCGACGACCAGCCTTCGCTGGTTTTATGCGCGCCGTAGTAGAGTCCCTGCTGGATGATTTCCTGCGGGGTGGCACCTGTTTGGCGGAGTGCGGCAACCGCTTTGGCGATGAGGAAGGAACTGCGGTCTTTAAGCCCCTGTTCGAGTGCGCGCTTGCCGCGGGCCACGAGCCGCAGGCGGGCTTCCTCTTTCTCGCCGGGCGGGATGCCGACCCAGGCGTAGCCGTCGTCGCGGACTTCGACGGGAAAGGCTTTTAGGTCGTCGCCCGAAGTCAGCAGGCAGCCGCCGGTCTTTAGGTCGAATTCCCAGTGGTGCCAGTGGCAAATCAGCACTCCGTCGCGGATGCTGCCTTTGGACATGGGGTAGCCCATGTGGGGGCAGCGATTGTCAACAGCGTGAAAGGAGCCTTCGTAGAGAAAAACTGCGAGGTGGATGCCATCAATGGTAAAGGGCCGGCCCTCGCCTGCGGCAAATTCGCTGGCTGGTGCGAGCCGGTGATAGACGCAAGTCGCTGGATCGACATCGATCTGCGGCCGCACTTCGCTTAGGTCGAGACGTTGAGCGGTGGACATGAGCGTTGCCTCCTGTGGAATGGACTACAAGAATATGCGCGATTTGGCGGTGTGGGGCGAGGGTTTGTATTGACTTGCAGTGCTAAGTGTGGACATGTTCTGAGAGGAGAAACATCTCGCGGCGCATATCGAGGAAAGGAGATTTTAGTATGACTTTGAGAGTTTTGCTGGTAGCCGTGTTCTTTTTAGGCGGCGTGATTGTCGATGAGGCGGCTGCGCGCAGCAAGCGCGTAAGACAGGTTCCCAATGGCTCCGCAGTGAGTTGCAATACCTGCCACACGGCTGGAGGCGGTTCGCCGCTCAATCCGTTTGGCTTGGAGATTGCAACCAACTTCCTTACCTCAGCCGGCGCACCCGGTGACGTGATTTGGGGCCCAGAGCTGGCGGCGTTGGATTCCGACGGCGATGGAGCGTCTAATGGCGCGGAGTTGGGCGACCCCGACGGCACTTGGGTGGCGGGTGATGACAATCCAGAAGGCGAGGCGTTTCGCCCCGGCGATCCCGAGAGTACTCCACCGCTGCCACCGCCAGACACGGCGGTTGAGGAGACGACTTGGGGACAGATCAAAAAACTGATTGGCGAACTCGACTGAGGTTGATCGAATGGCTTGGCGTTTTTCAACCCTGTGACAGCGTTGAAAAACGCCGCGCCAAGCGAGTTCGTTGGTGGAGTTGCGAGGTTGCAACATGACGGCAAACAGTAGAGAGCAATATTTTGCAATTGAGGGCATGCACTGCGCTGGCTGTGTGCGGCAGGTCGAGCAGCAGGTGTCCGGCTTGGCCGGCGTCGAAGTAGCTGACGTCAACTTGGCGACCGAGCAGATGGCCGTGCGCTTTGATCCAGCAGCCGTAGATGAGGAAAGCATTGCAGCAGCCGTAGTAAAAGCGGGGTTCCGGGCGCGGGTGCAAACGCCTGAAGCCGAAAGCGCGGCTAGGCGACAGGAGCGCAAACGGGTCGAACTGGCTGATCAAGCGGGTGCGTTTCGCTGGGCTGTTGTATTTTGGCTGCCGCTCTTTGCGGTGGAGATGGCCGAGCAGATGGCCGCGCCCGTTGTTCCGGCGCTGTCCTTGGCCCAGCATCCGCTGCGGGTAGGCGTTTTGCATCTGCTGTTCGTGCTGCCGGTGATCTGGATTGGCCGCCAGATCTACGCCGAGGGCGGACAGGCTATGTGGCGAGGCCGACCCAACATGTTTTCGCTCATCGCCATTGGCACGGCTGCGGCGTGGATCTACAGCGCTTGGGGCTTGGGGTCCGTCGCCGTGGGTGCGGTTGCGGCGTTTGACTCTTATTTCCCGACAGTTGCGACGATCCTCACCTTCATGCTGATGGGCCGCTATCTCGAAGCGCGCTCGCGGCTACGGGCCGAGGAGGCCATAGGGGCCCTGCTGCGGCTCAAACCCGACAAGGCCACGCTGGTGACTGACGATGGGGAGCGGGAAATCGCGGCTGACGCCATTGAGGTGGGCGATTGCCTACGCGTGCGTCCAGGTGAGCGCATTCCAGCCGACGGCGAAGTCGTCGAAGGAAATTCTACGGTGGATGAGTCGCTGCTGACCGGCGAGTCGTTGCCCGTGGCCAAGGCCCCGGGCGATGCTGTGACCGGCGGCAGCCTCAATGGTGCAGGCTCGCTCATGGTGCGCGCAACGCGCGTGGCTGGGGATGCGCTGCTGATGCAAATGGTGCGCTTGGTCGAGGCCGCGCAGGCGGGCAAAGCGCCGATTGCCCGCCTAGCCGATGTAGTCGCCGGGTATTTCGTGCCGGCCGTACTGGTCGTCGGCGCGGTAGCCGCGGTGGGTTGGCTATGGGCTGGGGAGGGCCTGAGGCTTTGCGTTGCAAGTCTTCGTGGCCGTGTTGATCATCGCCTGCCCGTGTAGCTTGGGCTTGGCCACGCCGGCCGCCATCATGGTCGGCACGGGCCGCGGCGCGCATTTAGGCATCCTGTTCAAAGGTCCAGAAGTGCTGGAAACAGCGCACAAAGTAGATGCCGTGGTACTGGACAAAACCGGCACGATTACCGAGGGACGGCCGCAGGTTGTGGCAGTAGAGCCGTTAAACGGCCACCGCGCCGACGAAGTGCTGAGCTTGGCCGCGGCCGTGGAGCGCGGCTCAGAGCATCCGCTGGCCGCGGCGATTGTGGCCGCCGCAACAGAGCGGGACCTTGCCGTGCCGGAGGCTACTGAAGTTGTGGCGAGTCCGGGCAAAGGCGCGCAGGCCACAGTAGAAGGCGAGGACGTGGTGGTGGGCAATCGCGCCATGATGGCGGCGATGGGAGTTCGCGTAGATGAGGACAGTGGCTCGGCGGACGGTGCCACCGTCGCGTGGGTTGCGGTGGCGGGCGCATTGGTCGGCCTCGTGTCTTTGGCCGACCGGCCCCGCCCGCAGAGCAAGGACGACGTGGCTCGGTTGCGCCAAGGCGGCTTGGAGGTGGTGATGCTCACGGGCGACAGTCGTCCGGCCGCGGAAGCCGTGGCGCGTCCAGTGGGGATTGAGACCGTGCGCGCCGAGGTCTTGCCCGCAGACAAGGCCGCGGCCGTGCAGGCACTGCAAGCCGAGGGCCGCTGTGTGGCCATGGTCGGCGACGGGATTAACGACGCGCCAGCGCTGGCCACCGCCGATGTGGGCATGGCCTTTGCCACTGGGACGGATGTGGCGGCCGCGTCTGCTCCCGTGGTGCTCATGCACAGCCGGTTGGCAGATGTGGCGCGGGCTATTGAGCTGAGCCGAGCAGTTGTGCGGACCATAAAGCAGAATTTGTTCTGGGCGTTTTTTTACAACGCCGCAGGCATTCCGGTGGCTGCGGGCGCACTTTACCTGTTCGGCGGCCCGCTGCTCAATCCGATGCTGGCGAGCCTCGCGATGGCCTTTTCGTCGGTGTCGGTGGTGATGAACGCGCTCCGGTTGCGGCGCTTTGGTTGAAGCCGCCATATTACAGGCTGATGTTGTGCAGGGGCATTTGGGTATGGGATGCTTCGCTACGCTCAGCATGACGGAAAAGGAAAGCACCTAACGACGCCAGCTTGAGGAGGGCGTTATGGCTACGATTATGATGGTTGGGGCGTTTGATACAAAGGGCGTGGAATACGCCTTCTTGCGCGAGCAAATTTTGGCCCGCGGCCACGAAGTTTTGTCAGTGAACACGGGCGTTATGGGCGAGTGCGAAGCCTTTGCCGTGGACGTGGATGCCAGCGAAGTGGCGGCGGCCGCTGGAGCGTCGCTGGAGTCGCTGCGCGCGGCCGGCGATCGCGGTGCCGCCATGAAGGCTATGGGTGAGGGCGCAGCCAAGGTGGCGGAGCAAGGATACGCGGAGGGCCGGTTTGACGGCGTCGTCGGCATGGGCGGGTCCGGCGGCAGTAGCGTGGTGACCGCGGCCATGCGCGCCCTGCCGGTAGGTGTGCCCAAGGTGTGCGTTTCGACTGTGGCGGCCGGTGACACTGGAGCGTACGTGGGCAGCAAGGACGTCGTACTCATTCCGTCGATTGTGGACGTGGCCGGAGTCAATCGGATTTCGCGAGTGATTTTTACGCGGGCCGCTGGCGCGATTTGCGGCATGGTCGAGGCCGAGCCGGCACCGGCTGGCGACGACAAGCCGATCGTCGTGGCGTCGATGTTTGGCAACACTACGGAATGCGTAAACGCGTGCAGCGAGACCCTATCGGAGAGCGGGTACGAGGTCTTGGTCTTTCACGCCACGGGCACCGGCGGCCGCACCATGGAGTCGCTCATCGACGAGGGCTTGGTGGATGCGGTGCTGGACATCACCACCACCGAGTGGGCCGACGAAGTGTGCGGCGGCGTCTTCAGCGCGGGTCCAGAGCGCTTGAGCGCGGCGGGCCGGGCGGGTTTGCCCCAGCTAGTGGTCCCCGGCTGCGTGGACATGGCCAATTTTGGCGGCATGGATACGGTGCCGCAACAGTACAAGGACGGCACGCGGCTCTTTTACGAGTGGAACCCAGAGGTGACCTTGATGCGCACCAATGCCGAGGAGAATGCGCAGATGGGCCGGATATTTGCTGAAAAGCTCAACGCCGCCACAGGCCCGGTCGCCGTTCTCATTCCGCTCAGGGGCGTGTCGATCCTCGACGGCGACGGCGAGCTGTTTTGCGACCGCGAAGCTGACCGCGCCTTTAGCGACGCCCTCAAAGCCAACTTGGACGAGGGCATCCTCGTCCGCGAAGTCGATCACAACATCAACGATCCAGCGTTTGCAGCCGCAGCGACCGCGCTGCTACTGGAGCTAATTGCCGAGAAAGCAGGAGAGTGATGAGCGAAAAAAAGACGTTCGTACAATGCGCCGACGTGGAGACCCAAGTCTTTGACTGGGGCCGGCTAAACTGGCTTTCCGAGCCGCTGGTGACCGCGGCTGAGCACTTTAGCTGCGGCGTGGTGGAGTTGGCGCCGGGCAAGGGCCATGTGCGCCACAATCATCCGTACAGCGAGGAGATTCTCTATGTGATAGAGGGCACTGGGATTCAGACGGTAGAGTTGGAATCGGGCAAGCTGGAAAAGAAGATCGGCCCGGGGGAGTTGGTCCAC
>JAPOYQ010000608.1:415-9565 GCA_026706505.1 Gemmatimonadota bacterium | reverse complement strand
ATAGAGGGCACTGGGATTCAGACGGTAGAGTTGGAATCGGGCAAGCTGGAAAAGGAGATCGGCCCGGGGGAACTGGTACACATTCCGACGGCTGTGTATCACTCGACGGTCAATAATGGGGACGGCCCGATGAAGTTGATCGCCATCTACGCGCCGTTTGGGCCGGAGGCCGAGCTGCGGAAGATGGAGGGGGTGCGGATAGAAAAGGCTCTAAACGGATAGGCGGCCATGGCTTTTACAAGAGAAGAAGTGCTCGCGAGACTGCGGCAAAACATCGCCGATGGGATTCCCATTATCGGCGCGGGAGCCGGCACCGGGATCAGCGCCAAGTTCGAGGAGGCCGGTGGGGTTGACTTGATTGTGATTTACAATTCCGGGCGATTTCGCATGGCGGGCCGGGGGTCGCTGGCTGGGACTATGCCGTATGGGGACGCCAATGCGATTGTGATGGATATGGCCGGGGAGGTGTTGACGGTGGTGGAGGATACGCCGGTGCTGGCCGGCGTGTGCGGGACGGATCCGTTCCGACAGATGGATGTTTTCTTGCGCGAGGTTGAGGCGATTGGGTTTTCCGGTGTGCAGAATTTTCCGACCGTGGGCCTGATTGACGGGTTGTATCGGCAAAACCTGGAGGAAACCGGAATGGGCTATGGGGAGGAGGTGGAGATGATCCGCACGGCGCACGAGATGGGGTTGTTGACGACGCCTTATGCGTTTAATCCCGAAGAGGGCGAGCAGATGGCTGCGGCCGGTGCCGACATTGTGGTGGCGCACGCTGGGCTTACTACGAAGGGTGCGATTGGTGCTACTACCGCGCTGACTTTGGAGGAATCAGTGGGATTTGTGCAGGCGATATGCGACGCGGCGAGGGGGGTATCCGAAGAGGTGATTGTGCTGTGCCACGGGGGGCCGATTTCAGAGCCAGAAGACGCCGAGTACGTGTTGCAAAACACGCGGGGCGTCGATGGCTTTTACGGTGCGTCGAGCATGGAGCGGTTGCCGGTGGAGGTGGCCATTACCGAGCACGTGAAGAAGTACAAGGCCATCCGCTTTTGACGATGCGCCCTTTGCGCAAAGTTGAGGTGAAGCGGCTCTTTGCGGACGCGGCGAGGAGCTATCCGCCCAAGGCGGAGCTAGCCTTTTTACTGCAGAGTGTCGAAGATCCGCTCAATGTCGGCTCGATGTTTCGCATTGCCGATGCGTGTGGGGCGCGGGAATTGGTTTTTACGGGTGTGACGCCCGCGCCGCCGCACGAGGATATTGAACGCACAGCTCGGGGCCATGAGCGGCGGGTGGCGTGGCGGCGGATCGGGCGCATGGACGAAGCGGCCAACGCGCTGCGGGACGAGGGGTATCATTTGGTGGCGTTGGAAATGGTGCAGGGGGCCGTGTGCTATTTGGAATACGATTTCCCGGACAAAGTGTGCTTGGTGCTCGGCAACGAGACTAAGGGCGTCTATCGACAGACCTTGGCACTGTGCGATGGGGCGGTCTATATCCCCATGTACGGCAAAGGGCCGTCGATGAATGTGCACGTGGCGGGGGCGCTGGTGGCGTATCAGGCGCTGCTGGGGGGAGGAGGCAATGGCGGATAATTTGCGTTCTATTTCATCCTGCGGCATTGTCTAATTGCTAATTACACGACAGTAGCCTTCAGACACGTTACGCCTTCATCCCCGTCATCACCAGCCCGCGCTCGAAGTAGCGCTGCCCCATAAAAAAGACCACCAGAATGGGCACGGTTGCGACTACGGAAGCGGCCATGAGCAGATGCCACTGTGTGCCGTACATGCCGGCAAAAGCATTCAGTCCTAGGGCCAGCGTGCGCTTCTCGTTGCTGTGCAGATAGATGAGCGGCCCCATAAAATCGTTCCAGAGACTGAGAAAGCTGAGAATGGCCAGCGTTGCCAGCGTCGGCTTGGCCAGTGGCATGGCAATCGACAGGCAGATGCGCAAATTCGAGCACCCGTCTATGCGCGCGGCGTCGATCAAATCTACCGGCAGGGTCTTAAAAAACTGGCGCAAAAAGAATATCTGAAAGGCGTTGCCCGTACAGGCCGGCACCAAAAAGGGGAGAAATGTATCTACCCAGCCTAGCTTCTGGAAGAGCACAAACGTCGGGATCATGGTCACCGCCGCGGGCAGCATCATGGTTGACAGCACAGCGACGAACAGTACGTCGCGGCCAAAAAAATTCAGCCGGGCAAAGGCATAGGCCACGACGGCGGAAGTAAAAAGACTCGCCCCCGTGCCAAAAACCGTGATGATCGTGCTGTTGAGAAAATAGCGCCCGAAGGGCAATGTCGGCTGATTGAAGATCTCCACGAAGTTGGCCAGCCGCAGCACCGAAGGCAGGAGACGGGAAAAGACCTCGTCCGGCGTCTTGATCGAGGTAATGAGCATCCAGGCAAAAGGCACCAGAAACCAAAACGCCAGAAAGGACAGCGCGGCGTAGAGGATGAGCTGGCGTCGCAGCGACAGGGTGTCTCCAGAAGCGCTACTCATTGGTAATGCACCCATTTTTTGCCCATCGCTAGCTGGATGAGCGAGACGATCAGCGTGATGATAAAGAGGACCAAGGCCATGGCGCAGGCATAGCCCATCTGGAAGCGCTCGAAGGCCGTTTGAAAGAGATACAGGACGTAGAATAACGTTGCGTGCGCCGGCCCGCCTTGGGTCATGACATAGGCTTGGTTAAAGACCTGCAGCGAGCCAATCACGCCGACCATCGTCAGGAAAAAAATCGTCGGAGTCAGCAGCGGCACGGTGACGTATCTAAAGCGCTTCCACGGCCCGGCGCCGTCCAGTTCCGCAGCTTCGATCAACTCGCGGGGAATATTCTGCAGGCCAGCCAGAAAAATCATCATCGATCCACCCAAGCCCCAGATGCTCATAAAGACTAGGCCCGGCATGGCACCCGCCCGCGACGAGATCCACTGGGGCCGGCCAATGCCGGTCCACTCGAACACCGCCATCAATCCGGTCCAGTCGAGGAACAGGTTGATCAAGCCAAAATTGGGATCGAAGAGCCACTTCCACAGCAGCAGCATCGCGATGCCCGCCACGACATTGGGCAGAAAAAAAGCCGTGCGAAAAAAATTGACTCCGCGCAGACGGTGGTTGACCAGCATGGCCAGTCCCAGCGCCAGCACGAGCCCCAGCGGCACGGCAAAAACCGTGTAGTAGATCGTATTAAACACCGATTTGTAAAAGAGTGGGTCGTGCGCCAGCTTCTGAAAATTGGCCCATCCCACGTACTCCGGCTCCGTAAAGAGGTTCCAGCGCGTGAACGCCAGACCAAAGCTGGCCAGTATCGGCCCGAGGGCAAAGAGCACCATGCCCAAGATCCACGGCGATATGAAGAGATACCCTTCTAGGTTTTCTCGCAGATTGAGTTTCATCCGTCCACCTTGGCCTTCTGCAGAGCCATATTGTCGCGAATGGCTTGGTTGATTTTTCTGGCGGCATCCGCCAGCGCCTCGGGTACGCTTTTTTCACCTAGCATGACCAGTTCCCACTCTGGATTAAAGAGCAGATTGTATTCGGCGGGATTGATATAGGGGCTGCGATGAAATAACTCGGTGCGCTCCGCGGCCTTGAGAAAAGTCTGGGTAATCTCCGCATCCAGATTGGGATTTTCTACAAAAATAGGGCTGTACGCGGTTTCCCTACGGCCGGGAATATTCCAGCCGATTTTGGCAATGGCCTCTTGGCCTTGGGGGCCGACCAGATATTCCATAAAGCGCCACGCCTCTTGCGGGTGTTTGGTATGGGCGTATATGCCATAACCGACCATGCCGCCGGACAGATAAATATCTACTTTGTGGCGCGGAGGCGTCGTAACTCCCCACGCAAAGCTCTTGATGTTTTTGCGGAACTGGGGCACGAACCACTGGCCGTAAAAGCACATGGCCACGCGTCCTGTTTCGAACATCACGTTTACCGGACTCTGCGCTTGCTCGGCGTAGCCCGGTGCCACGTGCCAGCGCGTGGACAGATCGGCGGCAAACTGCAGCGCCTCGATCACTTCTGGGCTTTCGAGTAACACGCGCTTCCGGTCTGCGGAGAAAATTCGCCCGCCCGACTGCCAGATCCACTGCTCTGGATTGGCGTTGTTGTAAACGCCAAACTGGATGATGCGTCCCTGCTCGTCGCGCTTGGTCAAGCGCTGGGCAATGTCCACGAACTCTTCACGCGTCCAACTGCCGTCTGGATGGGGAATACCCGCCTCGTCAAACAGATTCTTATTGTAGAAAATCAAAAAGTCGGGCGACCAGTCTTTGCACAGCCCATAGATCGGCCCTTGGCCAAAGCGCTTGCCGTCCCAGCGGTACGGTTCGACCGTTTGCGGAAAAAAGTCCTCAACGCCGACGAGTTGGCTCTTTTCCAGATAGGGCTCCAAGTTGAGGAGTACCCCTTTGGACAACATGTTGCCCAAAGTGACCGGTGCCACGTAAAAGATGTCGGGCGAGCGTCCCCCGGCCATCATGGTCAGCAGCACGGTATTGAAATTTTGCTGGATGTGGATGAACTTGACCTTTATATCTGGATTGCCAGCTTCAAAATCGGCCATGAGCTGATTGAGCATGGCCACTTCCTGCGTATTGCCCCAGCCGGCCAAGACGATCTCTGTGCGTCCGCTCTCCCTTTGTGCGGACGTGTCGAGCCCCAGTAGCAGGGAACGCGTTGTGGGCACGCTGAGCAGGCCCATAATGCCGAGTGCACAAAGGCTATAGAACAGAGTAGAGCGGTCCATAATTCATCATTGCTACTTAGTGCTCTGGTAATATCGGAAACGACTCGATATCCCCCGCGACAGTCTCTAGCAGGGTTTCGATCTCCCGCTTGTCGCCCTCGTCCAGCGCTAACGTGCCTGCCGGTGCTCGTTCTACCAGCGTACTGAACACTCCGCGGCGCTTGAGGATATAGCGCATAAAGGGGTGGTTTTCGAGAATGAGCAGCGGCAATAGGCGGCGGTGCATTGTGCGTGCCTCCTCCTCCTGCCCGGCCCACCACAACTCGGTGATCTTGGCCAGCACATCGGCTAGCTCGCAGGCGGGCATATTGCCGTTGGCACCGCGGCGCATCTCGTCGGGCAAAAACTTGCCCGCCGCCCCGCCGAATATGCACTTGACTCGGTCACCGACCATCTCAGCCACCTCGGCGATGTGCTTAGGGCCGGGCTGCCGCTCCTCCTTGACGTATTCAACCTGTGGAATCTCGTCGACTAGTTGTGCCACTTGCTCGCCGCGCAACGGCGCGTACATGTCGGCGTTCTGCACCATGATTGGTCCGTCGAACATCCCAGCTAAGCGCCGGTACAGGTCCATCGCCGTGGCTGCATCAGTGCGCGCCGGCGTCATGGCGATAATCGAATCCGCCCCAGCTTTTTGCGCTGCCCGCGCGTAGAGCAGCACCTGCGGCACCGAGATCCCGGAACAGCCGAAGACTACGGGCAGGCGGCCGTTGACTTCCTCCAGCACCGCGTCTAGCCCCCGGATACGTTCCTCTTCGCCCAAAAACCAGAACTCCCCGACCATCACCGGCCAGACGATGCCGTGCTGGCCGCTCTCGCAGCAGAAATTGGCCACCTTCTTCAGGTCGTCGATGTGAATCTCGAGGTCTTCCCTGTACGGCGTCGGCAGCAGGCCGAAGACCCCTTTCATGTCGTCAAATCGCGCCATTGTTCATCCTTTCTTGTAATTACTGGTTACTCCTCCATTCGACCTATATGGTTGGTTAAGTATAGCTACTTGACGACAGTTATATAGGGTTCGATTTCCTTTAGGCGCTGCGCATCGATGCCCTTTATGTTGAGCAAGCCTTTTGAGTTGTAATAGGGGCGACCCTCGATTATTCTCTGCGCCACTGCCGGCCCTATCCCGGGTAGCGTTTCTAGCTGTGCGCGCGAGGCCGTATTAATATCGATGCGCTTTGCTTCGAGCTGAGAGAGTGTCGCACAGCTAGTCCACAGCAGGGCCATAACTACACAGCCCACAAAATTCCAGCGTTTCATAAGCACCTCCATTGTGGCAATTTCGCGTTTTTCCTTAGTACACGACAGTAATGTTATACATGGTCATCGGGGTATCAGATGCTTCGACTCCGCTTCGCTCCGCTCAGCATCTCAGACCACCTCTACTGTCGTGTACTAAGCGTTTTCCTTAATGCGTCCAGTTCACCGAGTGCGCTCTTTTTGTTTGAGCGCGAAAAGGCGTATCTGCTGCTGCGCCGCAAGTGAGTCTCCCACTTCTCGGTAGGCCAAGGCCAAACTATAATGGGCACCGACATAGGTGGAATCGGCTCGCAAAACTGCTTTAAAATCGTCGATGGCCTCCCGGGCATTGCCCTCGCGCAGTTTGGCATTACCTAAGCCGTTTATTGCATCGACGTAGTTTTCCTTTATCGCCAAAGCGCGCTCATAGGCAGCACGGGCCTGCACCGGATAGTCTTTCATCAAATAGGCATTGCCGAGATTAAACCACGCCAGCGCATAGCCCTCGTCTAAAGTCAGAGCTTGGCGATAGGCCGTGATGGCATCGTCAACTCGCTGCAGCCGCATATAGGCCGTGCCCAAATTCTGCCAGGCCTGTATCTGGGCGGGGTTGATCTTCAGCGAGGCTTTGTACTCTTGAGCAGCCATTTCAGCAAAACCCAGCTTCGCGTAGATCACGCCCAAGTTATAGCGGGCTACGGCATCGTCGGCGTGGCCTTTGAGGCGCAAACGCTGATCGCGAATGGTATCGGAATGCGGATGAAGGCGCTTGAACATCTCGATCTGCCTCTGCCCTTCCTCTGCCTTTCCCTGCTTCATATACACTTTGGATAAGGTCAAGTGCGCTTCTGGATAGGCTGGGTCAAGAGCGATGCTTTGTTCGAGTATAGCGGCTGCTTCGGCCTCTTTGCCCTGGCGGGCGAGCACCATCCCCAGCCCATTTAGCGCCTCTACATAAGCTGAATCGCGCTCAATGGCTGCGCGAAAGGCTGCCTCCGCTTCTGCGTGGCGATTCAACCGCATGTGGACGTGCCCTAACGCCGTGCGGTAGCGGGCGCGCATAGGATCTATTTTGACGGCTTTGCTCGCCATGTCCACGGCTCGTTCGCATTGCCCCATTTTGGCACAGTACATCTCTCCCAGGCTGTAGTACACCAGCGCGTACTCGGGGTCTATTTCCAGCGCTCGCTGCATGTGCTGGGCGGCGGTCTCATAGTTGTGATCTCGGGCATACGCCACGCCTAGGTTGTAGTGGGCCGGAGCGTGATCGGGCGCTAATTGCAACGCCTTTGCAAATGTCGCCCGCGCCTTGGCATCGTCGTCCGTGCGCAAATAGAGCTGGCCGAGCTGGCGATAGGCCGCTGCACTGTCGGGCGCGAGCGCGATGGCCTTGCGATATACGGCCAACGCCCGTTTCAACTCACCCTGCCGGGTCATGACTTCTCCGGCACCTAGTAACGCACGTACATGCAGTGAGTCGATGCGGAAGGTCTCACTGAAATATCGCAGTGCTTCTCCATACACGGCGTGTTCTAAATAGAACGTCCCCAACTCGTAGTGCGCTGCTACATCGCTGGAATCGGCGCGAATGCGATCCAAATAATTCAGTTCTATCGCGCGTGGGTCTTCCTGTTCCTCTACTACAGGCGCTTCTTCTAGCGTGCCACCGCAGCCAAGAGCCGTTATCCACGCCAGCCATAGCACACCGTTAGACCACTTCACGTTCGCCTTGTCCTTTTGGTCCTATAGTTTTTCCGGCTCTCGGACGGTGAGGAATTGATCAGCCGCCACGTCTTCCAATACCTGCTTTATCCCACTCGGCCAGCGGATCTCCACCCGATCCACCCGCGCGTGCGTGCCCAAGCCAAAGTGCACTCGCAGCGCATTCTGCGACAGATACGAACTGCCTGAACGAACTTCTTCGATCTGGTGCAGGTCGCCAGCGATCACCCGGATCCGCGCGCCGATGCCGTCGCGGTTGCTGTGGGTGCCTATGGTGCGCACCGATAGCCAGTACTGGCGGTTGCCACCGTCGTTACGCAGCAGCAGGCCGCGCTGGTTGTTGTTGCTCACGAACAGGTCGAGATCTCCGTCGTTGTCGTAGTCGGCGGTAGCTGATCCGCGTCCGACCCAAGCGGTGGCTAGGCCTGGCGAGTCGGCGCTGACGTCGGTGAACGTGCCGTCGGTGTCGTTGTGGAATAGCTGATCCCGCTGCGCGTAGGAAGGTCCGGCGCGGTCGATAATTTCTATATTCGGTTCGACGTGTCCGTTGGCTAGGAACAGGTCGAGGTAGCCGTCGTTGTCGTAGTCGAAAAAGTCCGTGCCAAAGGTCAATGTCGAAAAGGTCGGTTCGTCCAGTTTGGATTCGTGTATCTGGTCTTTAAACACATCGCCCCGCTCGTTTTTTAATAGGCGACAGTGCTCCCACTGGAAGTTGCAGACGACGATGTCGAGGAGTCCATCCCGGTCGTAATCGCCAAAGTCCGTGCCCATGCCTGCCTCGGATTTGCCGTCCGGGCTGAAGGCGACGCCGGAATCCAGCCCAATATTGGAAAATCGCCTCCCTCCCTCGTTGCGAAAGAGGAAGTTCGGGGTCATATCGTTGGCGACAAACAGATCCGCATCGCCGTCTTCGTCGTAATCGCCAAATACTACGCCGAGTTGACGACAGCGGTCGTTATAAACGCCCATTACTCTCGTTACGTCGACAAACTTTCCATCCCCTTCGTTGCGATACATAATCCCCGACGCGCCCTTATACTGACCGGGACCGCAGTAGACGCGTATGGAACCGTGCCTGCACTCTTTGTGGTTTTCGAGAGTAAAATCGGTATTGTTGGAAACGTAGAGGTCGAGATCGCCATCGTTGTCGATATCGGCAAAGGCCGCGCTCATGCTCAAGCGCTCGTCGCCGATGCCAGCGGTCTCTGTCGCATCGACAAATGAACCGTCGCCGTCATTGCGATACAATACATTGGCACCGAAGTTCGTGACATAGAGATCCACATGACCGTCGTTGTCGTAATCTCCCGCGCAGACTCCCATGCCATACCCCTCATCGCCGACACCTGCTTTTTCTGTTATTTCCTCGAACTTCCCATTGCCCTTGTTTCGATATAGGACGTTTTTCGGCACGCGCCGCTCCAAAAAGCCCG
>JAPOYQ010000608.1:0-405 GCA_026706505.1 Gemmatimonadota bacterium | reverse complement strand
TACGGCCCCGTTGACCAAGTATAGGTCTTCGTCACCGTCGCTGTCGTAGTCGATAAAAGCCGCTCCCGACCCATAGGTCTCCACGTAGTAGAAACGACCGCTACCGCCATTTACATGTGCAAAATGGATGTCGGCAGCGGCAGTGACATCGACGAATTTCGGCAGTGTACTTCTAGCCAATTTGGGCTTGGGTGCAGTAGCTTCTGTCGATGGCGCGGAAGTTTCATTTGCGCACCCCACGATCAGCGCCATACCCCAGCTAAAGAGAACCGCAACGATGGGCATATAGAAAGAGCATATATCGCGGGGAGTATGCAGTCGATGCAATTCCATTAACCAGCGCGGACATCAGACTGCACAAAGGCAGATTTGTCAGGCGTTATTGCAATCCGGCAAACATGCTCA
>JAPOYQ010000524.1 GCA_026706505.1 Gemmatimonadota bacterium | reverse complement strand
CCGCCGCCATCCATGGGCCGAGCAGGCCAATGGCCGTTGTCACGGCAAGTAAAAGGCCAATTCTCTCAGGGCTCAATCCAACGTTGATTCCGATTCGCTCGGTGAAGACCCAGAGTCCGATGTCTACCAAGCTCACCAGGCTGTATGCCAGCAGTATCAGAATGCCAGCGACCTTGAACGGAAAGTGTGCTTCAGTGGAGCCATCAGCATCTGGAATTTGGCTCTTCAATTGGCGCGGTAATCCACGGGTAAGAAGGCCGACAATCAACAACACTGCTACCAGGGCGCCGATTCCCGCACGGTAACCCCACAGCTCTATCACGTGGGGGAAACTACCGACCATAAAAATCGTGACCACGCTGATAAAGATTCCTACGACCGCAAAAACGCGCTCGGGATTGGCGCCCGTGGCGTTCCCGGCGGCCAGTGCGCTTCCTTCACCAAGTCCGGCAACGAATCGGCAACCGGCGAACACCCAGGCCGACTCGGTGACAATAGAGATTGAATGTCCAAGCAAAGCGAGTGCCAGGCCCGCCGACGCTACGGCAAACAGACTTTGACCCTGAATGCGGGTCGCGAACCAGACTGACGATATGGCCATTGCGGTGAGCTCGAGACCAGCAATAAGTCCGATATCCCGCTCAGTGATCGCGAATGCGTCCATGATCGGCCCGACGAACACTGGCATTGAGAAAATCGATGCAAAGCCGATCATGTAGGCGCCCCCAACTCCGGCATATATGGCGATAGTAGAGCGGCGACCTCGCACTCGTGTCTCCTGCAGCTCACGCATTGGGTCATATTCCTAAGAAGCGCCGCAAAGAACCATCGGCTCACGTCAATGAATACATTGATCGGGCCGATGTTATGGTCACGATGTTATAAGAGACGGAATATCCGGCACGTCAATGGAACATGCCTAAATTCAAATATCCTTGAACTACTCTTGAGGTGTTGGAATCCACCACTCCCGGCCACGCTCGGTCCTAACATACTCCGGCCATCTCAGGTCCACGGGGGGCTTAAAGTCCTTGGGCAGGAGCGCAGCAACCCATTTTGAGCCGCCAATACCACCCCCGGTCCGCTGTTCGAATTCATCTTTCGCTTGTTGCAGACGTTCTGGATTGGTCAGCAGTTCTACCAGGCTGAGTCCAATAGTCCTGCCACCGGCTAGCAGAAGTGGTCGGGCAAATCTGGACAGTCTGCTAAGGTAGTTTTCGGTCCAAGGAGACTGGCCATGAAGAGGCGAAAGTACACCCCGGAATTCAAGCGCAAGGTTGTTCTGGAGGCGATGCGCGGGGACGAGACGGTGCGTTCGATAGCGGCGCGGCACGGCGTCAATCCGAACCAGGTGAGTAGGTGGAAGACGGAGGCCCACGACGGACTCCTGGACGTGTTCGCCCGCGGTGGGGGGAACACGCCGAACCGTGAGACGGAGCAACTGGTTGAGCGCCTGTACGCGCGGATCGGCGAGTTGACGGTGGAACGGGATTTTTTTTCGCGGGGTTTGGAGCGCTTCGGCGGATCGAGAAGGTGAGGCTGATCCGGGAGGACGACACCTTGGCGCTGACCCGCAAGTGCGAACTGGCGGGGGTGAGCCGCTCGTCGCTGTACTACGCGCCGAGGCCGGCGGACGCGCGGCGGCTGGCGCTTCAGTTGCTGGTCGACCGGCTGTACATGCAGTTTCCCTACTACGGCACCCGCCGCGTGAGCCTGCACCTTCAGCGCGAGGGCCACGATGTGGGCCGGGATCTGGCGCGGAGCCTGATGGCGGCGGTGAACTGGCGGACGGTTTATCCGGGTCCGCGCACGTCGAAGCCGCAGCCCGGCCACAAGATCTACCCTTATCTGCTTGATGATCTTGAACAAATTCTGCCCGGGGAGGTGATCTGCGCGGACATCACCTACATTCCGGTGCGGGGTGGGTTTCTGTACCTGGTGGCGATCATGGACTGGGCGAGCCGGTTCGTGTTGGCCTGGGAGCTGGACAATACGCTGGAGGTGGGTTTCTGCGTGAGCGCGTTGAGCGAGGCGCTGGAGCGATACGGTGCGCCGCTGATCTCGAATACGGACCAGGGCAGCCAGTTCACGAGCGAGGCGTATATTCGGGTGCTGACGCAGGCGGCTGTGCGGGTCAGCATGGACGGCCGGGGGCGATGGATCGACAACCGGTTTATCGAGCGGTTGTGGCGGTCGCTGAAGTACGAGGCGGTGTACTTGGAGGAGCTGGTTGGCGGCCATCATGCGCGCCGGGTGATTGCCTCTTGGCTGGACCACTACAACAATCGGCGCCCGCATTTGGCGCTGGGCGGACGGACACCCGCGGAGTTCTACTTCGCGGGACGTTTGCAAACCCGGCGGCCGGCCGCGTGAGAGGCGGCACCATCCCGGAACCGGATTGACCACGAACACCGAGAAAAGGGAACATGCAGCATCAACACGAGGGCGATGAACCAACACGAAAGGAATCCTTAGCTTTGCCCTCAAACTGTCCAAACGGACCCGACCACCTCAGGAATAGACCGCTCCGAATATGGCATATTTGCCCAACTACGTGTATATTTGTACAGTAGTTCCTTGGAATCAGAGTTCAAGTTGTGTCTGAAGCCGATTCAAATTCCATCGCCAGATCACCAGAACTAGTCTTCGCTCTGGTTCGCGCCATTGGCACTGCAGTTTCGGACGTGATGGACGCGCTTGAAGCATCCCTTAGTGATGCAGGATTGGAAGTAGTCCCAATCCGCCTTAGTGATCAATTCCATAAAGTATCGTTCTTGTCGGAGTTGTTGCGCTCGGCACCGGAAGATGAGCGCTACAGATCCTTCATGGACGTAGGCGATCTTTTGCGAAGCGCACTTCAGCGGTCCGATGCGGTTGCTGTCCTGGGCATCAAGGAAATCGTGGCTCGTAGATCCAGTTTGCCTAAGGGCAGAGGCCGAGTGTTCGTCTTTAGATCGCTAATGCATCCTGATGAAGTAACAACTCTACGTCGAGTGTACGGACCCAGGTTGTTTGTTCTTTCGGCATTTGCTCCCGAAGATATTCGTGAACGCCAACTCGCGAGGAAGATTGCTGAAAGTCGCGCCCAACCGGAAGCGGCCTGGAGACCAACTGCAGTCAATCTCTTG